>JBIOXX010000094.1:0-8903 GCA_044869875.1 bacterium
GTCCGGTCTCGTCGATCTTCGAGGGTTCGGCCTTGTCCCCCCGGCCACCGATCATGAAGGCTTGCTGCATGCGGAGATCCTCATTCGCCGCTCGGGGCGCTCGAACAGGGCCGGCGGTGGCCAGAGCCGGTTCCAACCCCAATCCTCCTTCGGGGAACAGCGGCAGCCGAGGGCTCCGATTCGCCTGGGCCACGCTTTCGGTGCGCAGCTCCATGCCGTTTTCCCATTGATGGAAGCGCTCGCCGAAAGCTTGGCGGGTCACCCGGCCGGCGACGTTGAATTGAAGCAAGAGGCCCAAGCCTTCGAGCAGGCTGTTGGAACCGGGTCGGGCTTGGCGCAGGCCAGCGACTTCTTCGAGGCGCAGGCCACCGAGAATCCCGGCCAACATTCCGGTTTGTTGAATGAGAGTCTGGAGCGGACCATGGGCGGCCTGTAGGGGATTTCCGGCCGTTCCAAGTCGGCCGATTTGCCGGGAGAGCCCGGAGCTAAGCACGCCTCCGGTTCGGAGCGCACCGAGCATCAGAAAGCTGGAAGCGAGGTCGCGGCTGAGGGCCGTCGCGCTCCAATTGGGAGAATGCCCCAGCGCCTGGGCTCCGAAACGGCCGGCCAAAGTGAAGGCCGGGGCCTCGACCGCGAAGCCGGCCAGACCGGCCAGCGCCCGAGCGCCTAGACCGCGGGTAAAAATATTGGCGCTGGGATTGGCCGCCAAGCGGGCAAGGGTGGCAAAACGCGTCACCCGGAAAGCGGCGCCGGCCATGCCCATGGCGAAGAGCATGCTCGGTTCGCTGACTTGGTCGGTGAATTCGCGCAGCAGAACTTCGGCTCGAGCTCCGAACTCGGCGTTCTCTCCGGTCAGAGCATTGAGACGGGTCTGAGCCCGGCGATGGACCGAGGCCAAGATCGGTGTGCTGGAACCGGTTTCTCGATCCGACAATATTTCTTGGTAGATGGCCGCGGCGGCGGCGGAATGTCCGCTGCGCTCCTCGCGGCCGGCCAAGCTCAGCAGGCCTTCGGTTCGAAGTTCCGGATCGCTTTCACGAGAAAGAGCTCTCAGCTCGGCAGAGTGACGGACGGTAGGGTGCGATGAGGTATCCATAGGGAAATCCTAATTTCTTCAAAATGACCTTACCCGTCACTGAATTCTATATTGAATATTTTGCCGTCTTGTCGACGTTGGAGTGTAAAAGTTGTCAATTTTTAATTGTACAAACCGAAGATTCTCAGGAGCTGGGCGGGATCAGGAAAGTTTCCAAGTCCGCGGCCAGAGCGGTATTTTCGAAGAGCCCGGCGGCCTCTTGGAGCAAAGCGCTTGGGTCCAAGTACCTTGAGCTGAGGTGGGTCAAGATGAGTTTTTTGGCGCCGGCTTCCTTGGCCATTCGGGCGGCATCGCGGGCCGTGGAATGTCCCCACTTCGTCGCCTCGGCTTGCATGTCTTGGCCGAAGGTCGCTTCGTGGACGAGGCAGTCGCAGCCTTGAGCCAATTCCAAGACCGCGTCGCAGGGCTGAGTATCCAAGCAGTAGGCGAATTGAAGGCCGGGGCGTCGAGGCCCCACCACTTCCTCGGGTCGGATCTGGCGGCCGTCGGCTAGCTGAATGCTTCGGCCGTGGACCAAGTCCCCCCGCAGCGGTCCGGCCGGGATGCCTAGCTCCTCGGCCTTTCGCTCATCGAAGAGTCCGGGCCGGGGCTTTTCGGAAAAGCGGAAACCCCAACAGGGAATGACGTGATTCAGAGGGGCGGTGAAGACCTCGTAGCTTTCGGTTTCGAGGATGCGGCCGGGGGCTTCGATCTCGATCACCTCCAGCGGGAAGCGAAGCCAAAGGCTTTGGACGGCCTGGAGGGTTTGAAGATAGACCTTGAGACCGACCGGCCCGAAGAGCTTCAATGGGTCCTCGCGCTCGGCCAGGCTCATGGTGCCGAGGAGGCCGGGTAGGCCAAAGAGATGGTCGCCATGGAGATGACCGATGAAGACCGTGCTCAAGCGACCCCAGTGGAGGGGCGAGCGCATCAATTGGATTTGAGTTCCCTCGCCGCAGTCGAAAAGCAGGATCTCGCCCTCGTGCTCCAGGGCCGTCGCCGAGGCAAAGCGCTGCAAGGTCGGCCGGCCGGCCCCGGTTCCGAGGGTAATGACCCGCATTTAGGCAACCACCCATTGCTGAAGGAAGGCCTCGACGATGGGCCGGGCCCCGCTGAGCAGGGAACTGCCGTCACCGACCAAAAGCGTGTCGTAATCGAGCCCTCTGAGCACTAAAAGTCCCTGTTTGAAACGCTGGGGATCGCGGAACTTCTCGTCGGGCAAGAGGCTCAAGGCTCCCGGCGGCTTGCCGATGATGGCGTCACCGACGATCAGGACCCCGTTTTTCTTCCAATAGAAGGAACATTCGCCGGGCGTCTTGGCGTCGGGAATGCGGACCGCTTCGAGCTCGTTCTCGAGCAGCTCGCCATCGGAAAAGGTCCCGTCGACTGGGATTTCCATCAAGGGCGCATCGTCTTCGTGAATATAAAGTGGGCAATGAAAATGGGCTCGGAGGACCGAAGAGTTCCGGGTGTGATGTTTATTGCTCAAATAGATACGATGGGGCCGCCCCAGCGCTTCAATCTCCTTTCGGTCTTCCTCGGAGAGGGCCGGCGGGTCGATCAAAACAGCCTTGTGCCCGATGTGGAGGTAGACTCCATTGAAGTCGAGCTGCTTCTCTTCGTTGAACTGGCTCCAAGTGTAGAGTCCCTCGCGGATTTTCTTCATGGCTTTCCTCTTGTTCAGGGCCCCATTCTCGCTGAAACATTTGGCTAGGTCCAGTTTAGGAGCTAATAAAGAAACCTATGAGCCCACCACCCAATATTAAGCTGGTCTCGCTTGCCTTGATGGCAAGCACTATTCTGTACATTGCGGTCGCCTTCGTTCTGGCTTCCAGCCAGGGCTGGAGCTGGACTTGGGCCACTCCCAATCCTACGCTCCTCATCGCTTTCGCGGTGCTGGCTTTTGCCTTCGCTGGCGCCGCGCTGCTACTGGGGAAAATTTCGCTCCTGCCCCGCTTGGCCATGGCCGAAGCGGTGGCCATCTTGGGCCTAGTGGCGGCCTTCGTGAGCCTCTCGCCGCTTTGGGTTCTGCCCTTCGCCGGCTTGAGCCTCCTGCTTCAGATTTTTTTGAGTCCCTTCTTCGCGCGGGCCGAGCTCACATCAGGTAGCTGATCAAAAGGGTGGCCAAGCCGAGGAAGCAGAAGAAGCCGGTGACGTCGGTGAAGGTGGTTACGATGACGCCCGAAGCCAGGGCCGGATCGACCTTGGCCCACTTGAGCAAGAGGGGGATGGAAGTTCCGGCCAGGGCCGCCATGAACATATTCGAGATCATCGCCAGCCCCAGTACCAATCCGAGCATCGGATTGCCCTGATAGAGATAAGCCAGGGTCGCCATCAAGACGCCGAGGACGACCCCATTGCAAATTCCGGCCACCAATTCCTTCAATAAAACCCGCTTGGCATTGGCGAAGGTCAGCTCGCCCAAGGCGATGCCGCGGGTGATGACGGTCAGCGACTGGGTCCCGGCGTTTCCGCCCATTCCGGCGACGATCGGCATGAAGACGGCCAAGGCCACCACCTTTTGAATGGTTCCTTGGAAGAAGCCGACCACGGTGGCGGCAATGATCGCGGTGATGGCGTTGAAGGTGAGCCAGGGCAGGCGGAGTCGGATCGAGCGCCAGGGCGAATCGTTGACGTGCTCCTCCTTGTCGACGCCGGCCAAGCGGTAGATGTCCTCGCTGGCCTCTTCTTGGATGACGTCGACGATGTCGTCGACCAGGATCCGGCCGAGGAGCTTGCCCTGCTGGTCGACGACCGGAAGGCTGATGAAGTCGTATTTCCGAAAGAGTTGGGCGACCTGCTCCTGGTCCATGTCGACCAAGGCGGTGATCACGTCCTTGACCATGACCTCGGAGACCTTTTGCTCGGGCCGGGCCAGGATCAAGGCCCGCAGCGGGACGATTCCGATCAAAAGCTCATGCTCGTTGACGACGTAGACGTTGATGATGTCGTCGAACTTGCCGGTCTTTTCCCGGATGAGCTGGATGGTCTCGCCCAAAGTGGCTTCGGGCCGGACTTTGACCAGCTCGGTCTGCATGAGACCGCCGGCCGAGTCGGGAGGATAGCTCAGGAGCTGGCGGACCGGCTCAGCGTCTTCAGGCGGCAGGGCATCGAGGATTCCCTCGGCTTCCTCCTTGGGCAGCTCCTCGAGGATGTCGGTGACGTCATCGCTGTCCATGTGGAGGACGATCTTGGTGAGCGTCTCCTCGGGGATGGAGTCGATGACCTGGGGCTTGTGGTACTCCTCGACCAGCGAGAGGACCTCGGCGGCGAGCTCCTCGGAGATCAGGCCCATGATCCGGGTTCGGTCTTCTTCCTTGAGGCGTTCGACGATGTCGGCGATGTCGGCCGGATGGAGCTCGACCAGGACCTGACGGACCTCGTCGTCGGTCGAGTGGTGGAGGAAATCCTCGAACTCGGAGAATTCCTTCTCGATCAAGGTAAGGAAAAAGGAACGGGGGATCATGATCTTCGAGGAATAATCAAAGGCCCCGACGATGACAACCGAATAGCATCAAGCGCTGAGCAGCAAGGCGTGATAGGCATGGAGCAAGGGGAAGAGATAGGCGCGCTTTTGTTCCTCGTTCATCAAGGCCAAGACCCGCGGATCGAAAAATAGCTGCATTAGCTCGGCTAAGGCCTGGACCCCGTTTTTCAAGGTCTCGAGCTCGGACTTATTCCAATTGGCCGCCAAGGCTCCTCGGGGATGGAAGCAAATTTCCATTAGGTGTCCCAATACCAAAAGTTGAGCGATGGCGATTTCCAGCAGCCGGTCGCGAGCCTCGTGATGGATCCAGTCCGGATTGTCCAGCAGCACCGAAGCTTCGTTCCGAGCTTTTTGCAACCTGGCCTCGACGTGCCGTTTCAGCTCCGGAAAGAAATGTCGCGCCATTTCAGTCTGTCGGAGACAAAGCTTGTTGACCGCTTCGAGGAAATGAAGACCGGTTTCGGTGAAGGGAGTTTTGCCGGGATGCCACAGCTCGCCGCTGGCGAAATCTTTGAAATAGGTCTCCCAGTATTTCAGGGTCACCGCGGCGAACGGCGTCTCTTGGCCGCGCCAGCGGTTTTTTTCATCCAGAAAAGAGGAGAGGAATTGCAGCGTCCAGCTCGGCTCGGGGACGATGCTGCGGTCGCCCCATTCCTCGACCGGAATTCCCAGGATCGGTTCGACGAAGTCTTCAGCGTCAAAGGAACGGTCTCCCAATTTCCAAACACCTGGCGAGTTTTCCGACAGGGCTAGGGCGCAGAGGAATTTATGGCGATGGGCTTCGGGAGTTTCGGGAGCGATCGGGAAATACGGCCGACTTTGGGAGTCGAATCGGACGAAGGCCAGCAGTGGCTCGGACCAATCCGGCCGATAGCCGAAGGCATTGATCTGGTGAAGACGAAGCGAATAGAAAACCGTCGCCGGCAGCTCTTGAAAATCGGAGCTCATGGCATCGCGGAGAGCAGCCTCGACTTGAGCGCAAACGGCGGAGATCACCCGGTCTGATAACAGATAGGTTTGATTTTGCCTACTTCTGAGGATTGGTCGTCGGAGTTTGACGGCGAATGGCTTCGAAATCCGGCACTCGATGGATTTGGATATAGCAGCCGACCCGAAGCTCTTGGTGGGTTTGGATCAGCTCTTGAAGCTTAATCTCGCGGAGCTCGACTTGCTGATAACTATCGGTTTGAACCGCCGATTGCGGAGCCGCGCAAGACTCCGCATCGGGTTTAAAATAGCAGTAAGCTGAGTGAAGAAGTTCGGAAAAATAAGAACCGACTTTAGAAAAATCCATCGCAATCCCCCTTTGGAGTAAACCCTTGTCGCGTCAATTATCGTGGGTCGAGGGAATAAGTTGCCCCGAATAGAGGGCTACTTCTTCATCCGCAGTTTGATGCTCTGAGCATGGCCGGTGAGGCCTTCGAGCTCGGCCAAGCGGATGATTGCCTCGCCGTACTTGTTCAAAGCCTTGGCATCGAAGCTGATCACGCTGGTGGCCTTGAGGAAGTCGTAGACGCCGAGCGGCGAGCTGAAGCGGGCGCTGCCGGCGGTGGGGAGGACGTGGCTCGGGCCGGCGATGTAGTCGCCGCAGGCCTCGGGCGTGTAATAGCCGAGGAAGATGGCCCCGGCGTTTTTGATGTGGGGCAGGGCGGTCTTGGGCTCTTTGATGGCCAGCTGGAGATGCTCGGGAGCGATCTCATTGGCCAAATCGGTGGCCTCGGTCAAATTCTTGGCGACGATGATGAAGGCTTTGTTCTTGATCGAGGCCTCGGCGATCTTGCGGCGTCCCAGCGCGCGGAGCTGGCGCCGGATCTCGCCCTCGACCCGATGGGCGTAATTGGAATTGAAGGTGACGAGGATGGCCGAAGCGTTCTCGTCGTGTTCAGCCTGGCTCAGGAGGTCGGCCGCGATCCAGGAGGCCTCGGCGTCCTCGTCGGCGATGATCAGGACCTCGGAGGGGCCGGCAATCATGTCGATGTCGACCAGGCCGTAGACCTGGCGCTTGGCCTGGGCGACGTAGGCGTTGCCCGGACCGACGATCTTATCCACCCGCTTGATGAAGCCGGTGCCATAGGCCATGGCTCCGATCGCCTGGGCTCCACCGATCTTATAGACCATATCGACCCCGGCCAGATCGGCGGCGACCAGGACCGAGGGGGCGCAGGTCCCCTCGACGAAAGGGGTGGTCATGATAACGGTTTCAACCCCGGCGACCTTGGCCGGGATGGCATTCATCAGGACTGAGCTGGGATAGGCGGCCTTGCCTCCGGGAACATAGACGCCGACCCGCTGGAGGGGCAGAACCCGCTGACCGACGTTAATTCCCTCGCCGCTTGATTCAAAAGGGGAATACTTCTGCTTCTCATGGTACGTTTTGATGCGATGGGCAGCTAATTCCAGGGCCTCGAGGTCAGGCTTGGACACGGCTTTATAGGCCTTTTTGATGTCGGTCTTGGGCACCGCGAACTTGGCCGGATCGACGTCGAAGCGGTCGAACTTGAGGGTGTATTTCTGTACAGCTTTGTCGCCACGGAGCTTGATCTCCTCGAGGATGGAATCGACCTCACGCTCGACCTCACGGCTCAGTTCTTCGCCCCTTTTAAGGATCTTTTCGAACTCGTAACGGAAATTGCGGTCGGAGGAACGAAGGGTCTTCATAGCTGGCCGTGAAATATAGCGAGCGAGGGCCCAATCGGAAAGACAAATTCGTGGATTCCTTTGGATTTTCTCTAATACTTGATTTTGACCCGTTTAACGTGGGCGCCTAGTTTTCGGAATTTCTTTTCGATTTTCTCATAGCCACGATCAATGTGATAAACCCGGGAGATCTCGGTAATGCCCTCGGCGGCCAGGCCGGCAATGACCAAGGAGGCGCTGGCCCTCAGGTCGGTGGCCATGATCGGGGCTCCGGAGAGGTTTTTAACGCCCCGAATGACCGCCGAATTGCCCTCGAGCTTGATCTCGGCCCCCATCCGCACCAGCTCCCCGACGTGCATGAAGCGGTTTTCAAAGATATTTTCCCGAATCACGCTGGATCCCTCGGATAGGGTCATCAGCGCCATGATCTGGGCCTGAAGGTCGGTGGCGAAGCCCGGATAGGGCGCGGTCGAAATGTCCACCGGCTTCAATTTCTTCGGGGCGGTCAATTGGATGCCGTCGCGGCGGAGCTCGACTTTGGCTCCGACCTCCTGGAGCTTAAGGATAAGAGCATCCACCAAGGTCGAATCCACGCCCTGCCAGAGGATCTGGCTCCCCGGCAGGCAGCCGGCGATGAGGAAGGTCCCGGCCTCGATTCGGTCGGGCATCACCGAGTACTCCCCGCCTTGCAACTGCTCGACGCCCTCGATCTTGACCGTCGAGGTCCCGGCGCCCTCGACTCGGGCCCCCATCGCGTTGAGGAAATTGGCGAGATCGACGACCTCGGGCTCGCGGGCTGAGTTTTCCAAAACCGTCGTGCCCTCGGCCAGAGCCGCGGCCATCATCAAATTTTCAGTGCCGGTCACGGTGATGGTGTCGAAATGAATGGTGGCGCCGTGGAGCCGCTTGGCCTCGGCCTCGACGTAGCCGTGCTCGACCTTAATTTTCGCGCCCATCGCCTCCAGGCCCTTCAAGTGCAAGCCGATGGGGCGGGCGCCGATGGCGCAGCCGCCGGGCAGGCTGACCTTGGCCCGGCCCAAGCGGGCCAGAAGCGGGCCGAGCACCAGGACCGAAGCCCGCATCGTCTTGACCAATTCATAGGCCGCGACGTGGCTGTTGTAGCCGTTGGCGTGGATCTTGGCCTTCGAGCCCCAGAATTGAAACTTCAGCCCCAAGTCCTTGAGCAGCCGGCCCATCGTCTTGATGTCGGCTAAGTCCGGCAGATTGCGGATCTCGCTTTTGCCCTTGGTGAGGAGGGTCGCGGCCAGAATCGGCAGGGCGGCGTTCTTCGATCCCGAGACTTTGATCTTGCCGCGGAGCGGGCGTTTGCCTTCGATGACGATCTTGTCCATGGCGCTATGCCTTCTCTCCCAAAACAATGGCCGCTTCGAAATGATCCTCCAGCGGGAAGAGGGCCTTGCCGAACTCGCGATAGACCGGAAGCTTATCCTGGCTCATGTGCTTGAGAAAGACCGGGTCGGCCAGCCAGCCCGAATGCATCGCGAAATGATAAAAGTGGTCGAAGTCCTGGAAAACCACCTTTTTGCGGAAGAGCTTCTTGGCGGCGACGCGGAGCCCGACCTTTTCCATGTCGCGCTCGACCTCCTGCAGGTCCTCGGGGATGAGGAACTGGGCCTTGATCTCCTCGGCTGGGAGGAATTGCGTGGCCACGCCATGGAGAGTTTCGAAGCAGGCATGGGTGCT
>JBIOXX010000095.1:0-7818 GCA_044869875.1 bacterium
CGGCTCGCTGCGCCTGCCCGCGCCCGAGCTGAAATTTCAAAGACCGAATCCCGGGGGCGAAGAGTCTTTCTCTGCCCTCCGAGGCCGCATTGCGTCTTGGGTGGAAGCCTCTCAAATCCAGCTTGGAAGCCGGTCTCAAGAAGCTCTTTCCCTATTAAAAGAAAACGACGAGGAAATTTTCGTCGCCTCCTGGATCTCCTTTGCCAGTCGCCAAGAGCGGGCCGGCCGGGAAGATCAGGCCGCGGCGATTTACTCTCTGCTGCAGGACCACCCCCACGGAGACCGGGCCAAGCAGCGCTTAGCCGCCCTTCGGGGCGAGGGGGGCTTCGGCCTGAGGGCCGAGCGGATGCTGCGAACTTTCAACGAGCAGGCCTTCGACCCTTCGATGTTGGGCGGGATGATGGTCGCCTCCACGGTTTTTTCGGGCCTTCGCCTGGCCGGTTTGTCCCGCCTGTTGAGCGCCGAGGCCGGCTTTTGGACCCGGGGCCGCGGAGCCCAAACCTTGGCTTCGGCCTTAGGGCTAAGCGGTGAGGTCCCGGCCTTTCTCTTTTCCAGCAAGGGCTTGGGCGAGTTGATGGGCCGACGTCAAGATTGGCGACCCCAAAGCTTGGCTCATGAGGGCGTCGCACTGGGACTCAGCTTGCTCTACTTGAAAGGCTTTGGCGCCTTGGGCCGGAAGGGCGCGGAGTGGCAGGGCGGTGCGGTGGCCCAGCGACTTTTGCCCGAGGTCAGCGCGCTCGGCGGCCTTTATTTCGGGCGCCAAACCGAGGCTGCGTTCGGATTGCGGCCTTCGGCCGACGCCGAAACGGTGCTCACCGAATCGCTGGTCTTCCTGCTTCAGCTCAAGGTCGGCGGCGATCTCAGCCATCGTCTGATGGGCTCCAAATGGCGTTCGGCCCTTCAAGAGACCCAGTGGCGGGCCAGCCAATCGACGCCTCCGGTTTCGCCACGGTTCTTGTCGGTCCTGCCGGTCGAAGCCGCGCTGGGACCGCGTCAGCTGCCGGTCGCCGAAAAATCGGCGACCAAGGGACCGGAATCCTCCTTCATGGTCGGGGACCATCCTAATTTTTCAAAAACCTTTTCCCGAAACGTGATGGCCGGCGAGTTCAGCAAGAATTTCCCGCCGCCGCCCGAAGCCTCGGTCGAGCTCCAAAAGAATTATCCCGAAATCGTGGCTCGAATCGTCGAGAATATCCAAAAAAGCCCAGGCATCGATGCCGTCAATTTCTATTTGAAGCTGAGCAACAGCCGGATCAAGGACGCTTTCAACGACCGCAAGGAGCTGACTTCGCGGATCGAGATCCTCGATTACGCCACGACCTATTGGCGGAGCACCCTCGAGATGAACCCGCTGCGCCGCGCCAGCGGTTGTCTCTACGACCACCTCATGCAGGAAGCCCTGGAACGAACTTACCGCGAGGGCGAGCGCACCGATTGGGACGCCCTGATCAAGGTGGCGGGCTGGGATCGCCGCATCCGCCATCTCGACGTTTTTTTTCAAGAGCGAGGCTGGGACGTCCGCTACGCCTTTCAAGACCAGCCCGAGAGCGGGATCGCGGCGAAGCTAGGACGCGACATCGCCGCTGGGTATCGCAAGGTCCGGAATCTGCCGCCGCTGCGCCAGACCTATGCCGCCGAAGTCAATGGCCTGGCGCTTTCGCCGGAGAGCAAACTCGCGGTGACCCGCTACCTCGATACCTTTCTTCACGGCCGCGAGGCCAAGACCTTTCTCGAGTCAGAGCATAATTACATCTTGCTCAAGCCGGCTCAGGGAGCGGAGCGACGGGAGCGGCTGACGCCCCAACTCGCAATCGCGGCGCTCGATAATTTCTTGAAAACTTCGGAATCGCCCAGCGGCCGCCGGATTCGCGGCTTGGAAGATGCCATCCAAAAGGCCGCCCAGAGCGGCACGCCCTTGCTCCAACTCGATCGCCTGTTCAAGATTCTGGCCACCGGAAACTTGAGCCCCAAGCTGGTCGAGATCGCCAGCGGCGAGCCCTTCCACTGGGGCAAGCTCCTCGGCATCCTCAAGCTCTCGGCCGGCGAGGAAGATTACCGTTCGGCCGGCAATCATATTAACGGTTCGGTTTTCACCGGCTATGTCTCCGATCCGGTCTTGGCCGAGAAGTTCGCCCGCTTCTACGACAAGGTCTCCAAGGTCTTGACGCCCCATGAGCAGGAGCTCCGCCGGCGTCAATTCCACCTCCACGTCCAGCGGGTCCTGCGGCACTCGGCCGATGGCGAGTTCGGGACCGAGGAGGTCTTGGAGCTGCTCAGTCTTCGCAACACTCCGATTTCAAAGCTGGCTCGGGAGAAGATCCTCGAAGGCGAAGTCGACTTGAAAGTGGTAAGCCGGGAAGAGGCTCAGGCGATTTACGATTCGCTGCGCAACAATGAGGAGCGGGGCAAGCCGGTGCCGGTGGCCTTTTATGCGCCGGCGATCAAGAATCCCGAAGGCGTTCCGTTGATCGTGGTCCAGCGCCAAGACCCCCGCTTGCCCTTGGTTCAGAAAATCGCCGACGCCGCATCGCTGGCGGCCATCGTCGTCCATGAGTTCCAACATTATCTCGACGCCCAAAATCTTTCCTACTTCGAGCCGATGGAGCGGCTCCGCAGCGAGATGCGGTCTTGGCTCGAAGAGATCGCCTTCATGGTCGAGAACGGCATAATGGACGAATGGAACAAGGTTGAGCCCCAGTCGCCCTATGGTTTCGGCGTTCACCTCCGCAACCTCATCGACCGCGATTACATCGAAGGTCCCCGCGACCTGGTCGTTTCCCCCGAAAAATAAAAACCCCCTCCATCGAGCGGTGGAAGGGGTTCAAGCTTTGGATCCTCGGTCTTACTTTGCCGGTTCAGCCGGTTTTTCTGCTGGCGTCGCCGGTGTTGCTGGAGTGGCGGGTGTCGCAGGCTTCTCTGCGCTGGCTGGAGTCGCCGGGGTTGCTGGCGTCGCCGGCTTGGCTGCACGTCGCTTTGTCCGGCGGTAGGTCCCGCCCATCGGATCGCCGACCGCGAGGTCGCTGTAGGTGGCAGCGCCATGGGAGACGGCCGGGGCAAGAACCGGAAGCAGGAAGCTCAAGGAAAGCAATATAGCGAGTTTTTTCATTTTCGGCTCCTTTTCATGGGCAATTTCACTCGCCGAAATTGTAAAGGGAAGAACTAAGAAGGCAAAGCTAAAAACGCTGTCATCCTGAGCGCAGCGAAGGACCTCATACCCACCAAGGCAGCATGAGGTCCTTCGTCGCTTCGCTCCTCAGGATGACACCGCTTCCTCCTCCTCGATTTTCTCAAAAAGCAGCTTCAAAACACGGCGGTTTTTCACTTCCAAGGCCGAAACCCGATAGGGCGGAATCTTGATCGAGTCGCCTTCCTTGGCCAGCCGCCCCAGCTTGTTGACGAAAAACCCGGCGATCGAAACCGAGTTTTCATCGTCGAGAGCGATGTCCAAAACCTGTTCGACGTCGCGAAGGCTGGCGGTGCCGTCGACGACGTAGCTCGATTCGGACCGCTTGCTGATCTTGGGCAGCTCCTGGTCGAACTCGTCTTGGATTTCGCCGACCAATTCCTCGATGACGTCTTCGAGCGAAACTAGGCCCGAGGTCGAGCCGAACTCGTTGACCACCACCGCCATGTGAATCTTCTTGGTTTGAAATTCGCGGAGCAGCTGGTCGCTGGTCACGGTCTCGGGGACGAAGAGCACCGGCCGCTTCAGGTCGTAGAGATTAATCAGGTTGTCGGAGTCCTCGAGCTCCCAAATGATGTCCTTGATGTTGATGAGTCCGAGGACGTGGTCGAGGTCGCCCTTGCAGAGCGGGAAGCGGGTGTGGCCCGATTCCTTGGCGATGGTCAAATTTTCGGCGGTGGATTTGGAGAGCTCGAGGTAGACGATGTCCTGGCGCGGCACCATGATCTGACGGGCGGTGCGGCGGTTGAACTCGAAGATGTTTTCGAGCAGCGAGGCCTTGCGCGGCGAGAGCGAGCCAACTTCGTAGGAATCCTCGACGATCAGCCGGATCTCCTCTTCGGTGTGGCTTTCCTCGTGGGTTGTCTTGAAGCCCAAGAGCTTGACCAGGAAGTTGGTCATGGCATTGAGGCTCCACATGAAGGGGAAGAAGGTCCAATAGAAGAGCCGCATCGGAACCGCGACCGCCAGCAGAATTCGCTCGGCGGTTTGGATCGCGAGCTGCTTTGGCACCAACTCGCCCAAGACCAGGTGGAGGACGGTGATGACGGTGAAGGCCGCGGTGAAGGCGATGCCCGAGATCGTCCGCGGGGTGAGTTGGAACTCCTCGAGCAAGGGCCGAATCGCGGCCGCGAAAGCCGGTTCGCCGACCCATCCCAAGCCGAGGCTGGCCAAGGTGATGCCGAGCTGGCAGGCCGAGAGATAAGCGTTGAGATTGAGGGCGATCGCATAGGCCCAGCGGGCGAGCATTCCGCCTTTCTCTTGCAAGGTTTCGAGCCGGGTGGTCCGGACCTTGACCATGGCGAATTCGGCGGCGACGAAGAAGGCGTTGAGCAGGACCAGGAGCAGGGCGAGGCTTAGGTACCAGGGGGAAATTTCATGGGAGGAGATCGGCAAGTTCGGCATAGTAAGGTTGGCTTGGGCGCTATATAGCCTAGGGCTAGACTCGTACCCAGCGAATTTTAAGCAATTGTCATCCTGAGCGAAGCGAATACCCAAACGACGGGCACAAGGGACCTCATACCGACCAAGGCAGTAGGGGATCCTTCGCTTCGCTCAGGACGACATGCGATTTACTTAATCTTTTCAAAAACCTATTGCCCGTTTCCGACCCCTACATTACGATAACCCAATGCCGCGATTTCACCAAAAAAAGCTCGGCTCGGTTTTGCTCCTGGCTTGGGCGGTTTTCTTCTTCGCCTTGCCGGCCCTGATCGGTCTCTGCCGGGCCGAGGCCAGCTCGGGCCACGATTGCTGCGAGGCTAAGGCCGCCTGCCACAATCAAATCCAGCCTCAGCCTTGCTGCGAAACCCAGGACTCGGCGCCGCCTTCGGCTTCTCCGCTGCTCTCTTGGGCGGTCTCCTTGCCGCTGACGGTTTCGTTTCTGACTCAAGATTTCGCGCCGGCCTTCGCACCGGTTTGGGCTTCGGCTTTTCTCCATCCCAATCGAACCGGGATTTTCCTCCTCAATCATTCCTTCCTTTGCTGAGTCCGGGCACCCCTCTGTCCGCTGAATAGAAAAACGCCAAAGAAGGAAAATTTTATGCGAACGATGGCCCTTGCCGCGTGCCTGCTGGCTTGGCTCTTCCTCGAACCGGGGCTTTCCCGAAGCGAGGCTTTGAGCTTGGATCAAGCCGTGCAGACCACGCTGGCTCAGAATCCCGAATTGAAATCGATGCAACAAGACGCCGAGGCCGCCAAATCGGCGGCCGTGAAATCGCGCTTTTGGGACGATCCGATGGTCGGAGTTCGTTTCTACCAGGTTCCGATCGGCGGGAATCTCGACAGCGCTGCGGACATTGACTACATAGTAGCCCAAAAATTCCCCTTTCCCGGAAAAGTGAAGGCGGCGTCGGAGATCGCCCATCACAACTATCTCCACCACCTCGAGGACCTCGATGGACGGGGTCGGGAGCTGCTCAAGGAGCTGAAGGGCGCTTACTACCAGCTCTTTGCCGCCGAGCGGCTCTTGGAAGTCAGTCGCTCGCTCGAAGCCAAGCTTCGCGGCATGGTCCAGAACGCCCAGGCCAAGCTGGCCGCCGGCGAGCCGGCGACGGCCGATGCCGCCCAGGGCCAAGCCGAGCTGGCCCGTTTGCTGGCCGAGCGCGAAACTCTCAAGCAGCGGCGCCAGGTTTGGCAGGTCAAACTCAACCAGCTGATGTTTCAGCCATTGGACAGTCCCATCCAATTGCCGGCCAAGCTGCAGCCGCCGCGTTGGGATCTCCCCTTGGCCGAGCTGGAAGAGATCGCCGAGCAGCGCCATCCCAAGCTCAAGGGTGCGCGCCATCGGGTCGAAGAGAAAGGTTGGGGCGTCAAAGCCGCCAAGCGCGATTGGTATCCCGACTTTGGCGCTCAAGTCGAATACGTCCAACGTCCCGGTCAGACCGAGGACGCATGGACCGGCGAGCTGATGATGAACGTCCCGCTCATCGTCGGAAAAAAGAAGGCCGCGGTGAAACAAGCCCAGGCCGAGCTGGCCGGCGCCCGTTATTCGGAACAGGCGGCCCGGAACGACGTCGCCTTCCGGGTCCGCGAAATCTACCAAAAGGTTCAGACCAGCCAGCGGATTCTCCAAGTGACCGGCGGAACGCTTTTGCCCCAGGTCCGCCAATCGCTGGAGATGACCACCGCCGCTTACCTCGCCGGCAAGAGCTATTTTCTCGACGTCCTCAACGCCGCCCGCGGCCTCCTTCAAGCTCAAAACGATTATTGGGAAGCTTATGCCGAGCTGGCCGAAGCCGGCGCCGAGCTCGAAGAGGCGGTGGGGATGACTTTTGAGGAATGGCAGAACCAAGGAAGGAGCCAGCCATGAAAAAGATTTGGATCTTGGGCGGAATCTCGCTCGCTTTGCTCGGCGCCTGCGGCCGCAAAGAGGCGCCGAAGCCCGGCGCTGGGGCCGACTCCGAAGCTCGAGAGAAAGCGGCGATCGAATATTACACTTGTCCGATGCATCCCCAGATCCATCGCGACGAGCCGGGGAATTGCCCGATCTGCGGGATGAAATTGGTTCCGGTCTATGCCGCCAAAGACCCAGGCCATGATCACGAAGCCATGGGCGGCGGGGCCGGCCAGCGCGGCCCGGTTCAGCTCGACGAAGCTCGGCGCCAATGGATGGGCCTGAGAGTGGAGCCGGCGGCCAAGCGGAAGTTGAAGCGCGAGCTCGCGGTCTCGGCCCGAATCGCCAGCGATCCCGACCTGTTGGTCGCTCAGTCCGATTATTTGGCGGCGCGGCGCACCGGTGGCGGCGAATTGGGCGGTCTCCAATCGAGCCTGGTGCTGGCGGCGAAGAATCGGCTGCGGCTCTTGGGCATGGACGAGGCCGAGATCGCCGATTTGGGGAAGCGGGGAAGGGCCGATTCGGGCCTTCTGCTGCTGACGCCGGGTCAGCCGCTCTGGATCTATGCCTCGGTCTTCGAGACCGACCTGCCTTGGATCAGCCCGGGAATGGGGGCCGAGCTCGAATTGCCGGGCGGCGAAAAGCGGAGTCTGAGCGTCGACTCGATCTCACCCTTAGTCGATCCCAGCACTCGGACCGCTAATTTAAGGCTGCGCTTGAATGAAGCGCCGGCGATGCTTCGGCCCGGAATGTTTCTGCCGCTGCGCCTACAGGCCGAAAGTGAGGCCAGCTTGGTCGTTCCGGCCGAGGCCTTGATCGACACCGGTACCGAAACCCTGGTCTTTGTCGAGGTCGAGCCCGGCAACTACGCGCCGCGCCGGGTTCAGGTCGGCCGGCGGGGCAGCGGCGAGGTCGAGATCCTCGCCGGGCTCAAGGAAGGCGAAAAGATCGTCAGCAGCGGGAATTTCCTGATCGATTCGGAGTCGAGACTTCGATCGGGAAGAGGGGCCGCCCAATGATCGAGAAAATCCTCGAAGCCTGCGGCCGCAACCGAGCCCTGACCCTGATTCTGACCCTGGTCGCGGTCCTCATTGGGCTCTGGTCGATGCGAAATATTCCGCTCGACGCCTTGCCTGACCTCTCCGACACCCAGGTGATCGTTTACAGCCAATGGGACCGCTCGCCGGACATCGTCGAAGATCAAGTGACCTACCCGATCGTCACCGCCCTGCTCGGCGCGCCGCGGGTCAAGGCGGTCCGCGGCTTTTCGGACTTCGGTTATTCCTATGTCTACGTGATC
>JBIOXX010000096.1:0-3621 GCA_044869875.1 bacterium
TGCAGGCAGCTAAAAACTTTGAGGAAGTGAACTCCGAGGATCTGTCGGACCGGATTCTCCTCGCCGGCGACAATTTTGGCTGCGGCTCGAACCGGGAAACCGGAACCCGGGTTTTTCTGCTGGCCGGAATCAAGGCGGTCGTGGCCCGTTCGATGGCCCGGATCTTCAGCCGCAACGTGCGGAATCTGGGGCTTCCGGCTTTCGAATGCCCGGACCTTCCGGCGCCGCTTCCGGAGCAAGCCGAGCTTCGGATCGATTGGGATCATTGGACCGTGGAGCTCAAGGCCGCCGACGGCGCAAAGACATTTTCGCTCAAGCCCATCGATCCCTTTTGGAAGGCGGTCCTCGAAAAGGGAGGTTTGCTGCCGTATTTAGGAATCCAAGAATTTGAGCCCAAGGAAGGGTAATATGGACCAGGAACTATCCGAACTTTCCGAAAAAATTTCCCGCTTCATCGCCGGCCGCACTGGCGAAGGCGACGATTCCCAATTTAACGATCTGGCCCTCGAGGTATTTCGCTGCCAGTACCGTTTGATCGAGCCCTATCGCAAGCTTTGCCAGAGGCGGGGCCGCGATCCGGCCAACGTCTCGAGCTGGCGGGAGATTCCGGCGGTTCCGGCCGACGCGTTGAAGCACTTTTTTCTCTTCGCCGGCGGCAGCGGCGAGGTGGTTCGAACTTTCAAAAGCAGCGGCACGACCCAAGTCGGAAAACCAAGCCAGGCCCATTTCTCCGAAGCCGGTCTCCATTTGATGAACGTGTCGGTGGAGGCCAATGCCCGGCTCCGTCTTTTTCCGGAAACTGGGAAAATTCGGATCCTGATACTGGCGCCCGGCCCGGAGCAAGCTCCCCACCTCATCATGGTTCATGGAATGAACCGGATGCTGCAGCAATTCGGCGCTCCCGAAAGCCGATTTTGCTTCGGGGCTTCGCGCCTCGACATACCCAGCCTGCTCGCCGAGCTGGAGCTCTGCTGCAAGAAAGGCAAGGCGGTGGCCTTGCTCGGCTCTTCTTTCGGTTTCGTCCACCTGTTCGACGCGATGGAAGAGCAGGGACTGAAGTTTCAGCTTCCCAAGGGAAGCCGCCTGATGGACGCCGGCGGCTACAAGGGAAGGAGCCGCGAAATCGGCCGCTCGGCCTTCGTGGAATGGACTACTTCGATGTTGGGTCTTCCCGCCGACCGGGTGATCAACTTGCTGGGGATGACCGAGTTGGCCAGCCAAATCTACGACCGGGTCGGCAGCGGCGAGAAGGGCGGAATTGCTCCGTCTCGCCTGAAGAATCCGCCGCCTTGGGTCCGCAGTTTGGTGTTGAACCCGGCTGAGATCCGAGACGGCGATTTGGCCGAAATGGAGACCGGAAAGCCGGGCTTGTTGCGACACTTCGATCTCGCCAACGTCGAGCGCCCGATGGCCATCCAGTCGGAGGACATCGGAGTGGCCCAAGTCGCCGGCTTCGAGGTTTTGAAACGGGCCAAAGGAGCCGAGCCCCGAGGCTGTTCCCTTAGTTTGGAAGAATTCAACGCGCGAAGTGCCTAAAAAAGGATGACGCCATGATCGAACCATTGCCCCGCGCCGATTGGATATCGCCCGATCTCCAAAAAGTTTTGGACGCCATTCCCGGCGCAACGACTCGCTTCGTCAAGGAATACGGGACTGAAAATCCGACGGTCGTCTCCTTTCAGAGCCTGTCGCCCGAGGCGCTGGAGGCCGCGGCCAAGCACCTTCGGGAGCGGAGAAGCCGAGTTCTGCTGCGCCGGCCGGTGCGCGAAATCGCCCGAGTGCTCGACCGGGTGGCCGAGACCTGGCTCGATCCCGATTTTACCCCGCGCCGTTTCGCGATTCCGCTCATTTCCAAGATCACCAAATTTTCTCCGGAAATGGTCGGCCACTCCATCGACTTGGAGCAAATCAGCTCCCGAGGCCCTCACCTCCTCGCCGCCCTCCACAACGAGTTGGGGGATCCCGAATACCTCGACCGATTCAAATTCAACGAAAAGTTGGGTGGCCACAGCCTCGCGGTCGGGCCCGAGCTGGTCGGCGCCATTTTCAGCTCCAACATCCCGGCTCTTCCTCACCTTGAGGTCATGCGGGCCTTTCTGGTCAAAGCCGCTTGCTTGGGCCGGGTCTCGGCCGGCGAGCCGATTTTCCTCTCGCTCTATGCCCGGGCTCTGGCCGAGCTCGATCCCGAGTTGGCCTCCTGCCTGGCGGTGATCTACTGGGAACGCGGCGATGCTCAAGCCGAAGCTGCCTTCCTCAACTCGATCGACTACCTTGTCGCCTATGGCGGCGATTCTCAAACCCAACGTCTGCTGGTGACGAAGCCCTCCGGTCTCGACGCGACCTGGCACGGCCACAAGCTCGGTTTCTCCTACGTTTGCCGGGAAACTCTCAGCCCTGACAAAATCGAGGACTTGGCCAGCAAGATCGCCTACGACTTCACCATCTTCGATGGCCATGCCTGCCTCTGCCCCCAAGTTTGTCTGGTCGAGCGCGGCGGTGAGGTCAGTCCTTTGCAATTCGCCGAAGCTTGCGCCCGGGCCATGGAATCCTGGGCCAAGCGATTGCCGCCCCGTTCCCAGGACCTCTCCGATGCCGCCAATAAATTTCGTTTGCGCGATCTGTCCTTGATGCGGAGCTCGATGGACGAGCGCTTCCAGGTGGTGGCGGCGCCCGAGAATTACAGCTTCACCGTGGTGCTGGAGGAGACCGACCGATTCGAGCCCTCGCCCGGCGAGCGTTTCCTCCGCATCGTGCCGGTCCAAGGCTCCGAAGACCTCGACCGAATGATTCGTCCTCTGGGCCGGAAATACCTCCAATGCGCCGCGGTGGCCTCGGAAAACGGCCGATTTGACGAGCTCCGCGAAGTCTTGGCTCGCTGGGGAGTGAGCCGAGTGGTTCCGCCGGGCTTGATGGGAACTCCCTCGATGATGTGGCACCACGACGGAACTTCCTGCCTCGGCAAGATGCTGACTTGGTGTGACCACGAGCTGAAGCTGCCGGAGGAGTTGCTTGAGAAATGACCGAGAGAAAACCTCGCCGGCTTTAAAGATTCTGTCCTGGGGCGGGGCCTGGGGCCGCGCCCTGCATGAGGAGGTATCGGAGCCCTTCACCCGACAAACTGGCATCGGCGTAATTCCCCAATTTCACGTCGGCCTAAAGCTGCCCGAG
The DNA here is from genome assembly GCA_044869875.1 of bacterium. GTDB lineage: Bacteria > UBA10199 > UBA10199 > DSSB01 > DSSB01 > DATEDP01. Next base: position 3,169 of record JBIOXX010000096.1, read on the forward strand.
AGCCTCACGGGGCTTGATTTGGTTTGGTCCAATGCTGTTCCGGCCTTGAAGGCGGCCCAGGAAGATGGTTGCGTTTTCTTAAACGAGGAAGACCTCCCCAACTTGGCTTCGCTTCATCCCCGAGCGCTGCCCTTGGCCTCATCCTTGGGCTGGCCCTTAGTCTGCCCTTACGCCGTTCATTACGTTTTGGGTTATCGCCGCTCGGCCTTCTCCGGTGGAAAGCCCGATTCCTGGTCAGTGCTCTTGGAGCCGCGTTTTCAAGGTAAGATCGCGCTTTATCCCGAAGGCAATGGCCTCCACCCGATCGCCCAAGTCATGGGCGGCGGCCGCTTGGAGGACATTCCCGAGGGAATGGAAGCTTGCTGGAAATTTTTCACCGAGCTCCGGCCCCAGGTGGGTCGTCTCGATTACAGCATTGGAATGGAAGAAAGGATTCGGCGTGAAGAGCTGGAC
>JBIOXX010000097.1:0-3505 GCA_044869875.1 bacterium
CTCTCGTCGACGGTGTTGCCCAGCGCCTCGGCCTGCTCGACCGCCTTATTGTAGAAGAAGCCGATGATCTTGGTGCCCTGGTGCTGGGGAATGAAGTCGGCGATGCGCTTGGGCAGCTTGTATTCCCGGGCTAAATCGAGGCCATCCTTGACGTGGGAGGCGATGATCAAAGCCGACATCGAGGGCGCGAGCTTGTCGTGACGGTTCTCCCCGCCCTGCTGGTTCTCGATGAAGTAAGAAGGTTTCCGCATCTTGCCAACGTCGTGGAAATAGCTGCCGACTCGGGCCAGCAAGGGATTGGCGCCAATCTCGGCGGCGGCGGCCTCGGCCAGAACCGCCACCAGTTGGGAGTGGTGATAAGTGCCCGGGGCCTTGACGATCATTTCCTTGAGCAGCGGATGGTTGAGATTGCCCAATTCCAAAAGTTTGATGTCGGTGACGTAGTCGAAAAGCAGCTCGGCGATCGGCGCCAACACCATGACGAAGATCGACGCCAAGAGCCCGCCCAGGAATGCCAAGCCCATGTTGAGCAGGATGTTGGGCAGGTTGAGCACGTTGGTGATGCTGACCACCGAGACCAGCTTGATCGCCAGAACCACTGCAGCGTTGACCGCTCCGACCACCACCCCGGCCCGGAGGATCTGGCTGCGGCGCTCGACGTGAGCGATGGCGGCGGCCGCGGCGATGCCCGAGATCAGGTAGTAGATCGACAGGTCGAGGTCGCCCTCCAGGAACATGCCGGTCAAGGCGCTGGCCACGATGGCGAAGACCAGGGAAATTTCGGAATTGAGGATGTAGCGGGTCAGCATGGCGCCGGCCGCGACCGGGATCGCGTAGTAGAGCGCCTGGACCGAAACGTCGAAGGGCAGCAGATCGCGGAAGGCCGAGGACAGAGCGGCAGCCACCCGGACGCTGAGCAGCAGGAATAGCAGTATTCCGCCCAGGAAATAGAGGTCCTCGCGGGTCGGGTTGAACTTGCGGATGAAGCGGTTGGAAAAAACGTAGGTGATCAGCAGCAGGAGCAAGACGAAGAGCGCGGTGCCCAGGAACTTGATCGCGAAGCTGGTCTGGCTCTTCTGCTTGCGGATGCCTTCGAGCAAGACCAAGTGGTGGGGCTCGTAGCGGTCGCCGCTGCGGAGAATCGACTCGCCGGCCTGAACCTTGATGATGACGTTACGGACGTTGCCCAGGGCCCGGGCCTTGCGCAGCTCGGTCTCGACGGCGTCGAAGCTCAAGTTGGGCCGGACCAATCGACTGGCGATCTCCAAAAGCTGGCCCGGAGCCACGGCCTTGGCCTTTTCCTTCGGCGCCTGCTTGGCTCGGTCGAGCAGCGAGGTTTGGACCAAATCAAGGGTCTTAACCGCCGAGATGTCTTTGAGTAGGGCCTCGTCTTCCGAGGCCGCCGCGGCCTGGCCGGGTGGATTGCGCTGGACGTAGCGCAAAGTGATGCCCGAGCTCTCGGCACCGGCTAAATCGTTGCGGTTCAGGACCACCATTTGGGACATCGCCTGGCGCAGGGTGTTCCGCAGGCTGTACTCGGTGTCGGGCGAAAATTCATCGAGGATGAGGGCCCGGATCTGATCCTCGGTCGGCTGCAAGCCGAGGCTGGTGAGGAGGATGCGTTGGATCTCCTCCGGATCGGCCAAGCTCTGAAGGGCCTGACGTGAGGCCTCGAAGGCATCGTGGACCTGTTGGTCGACCTCGGTCAGAACGCTCTCGTCGAAATCGAAGACCGGCGCGACGTTGCGGATGGCCTCGCGGCGGTTGGTCTCGGTCGCCTTCTCGTCGATGATCTCGTAGTTCTGGTCGGCTTTGATGTCCTTGGGCGCGACCCGCCCGACCTTCACGTTGGCCGGCAGGTAGTCGACGTGGAAGGATAAGGCCAGCGAGATGGCGAAAACCAAGACGGTGAAGACGAACCAGCTGAAGAAAGCAGAGTGAAAGAAGCGCCAGAAAGAGCTAAAGTCGGACCTGCGGAACCCGCCAAAGAGCGATGAAAAACTTCGATTTTTTCTTCGGTCTCCCATTTACTTGGCCGGCCCCTCCCCGATGATATGAATGGTGATTTCGCGGCGAGTGACCTTGCTGTCGTCGAAATCGTAGAGCACCACTTCCTGCCAGGCCCCCAGCATGACCTTGCCGTCCATCAGCGGAATCCCCACGCTGACCCCGATCAAGGCCGCCCTCAAGTGGGCATCGTTGCGGCCGGAACCGGAACGGCGGCTGGGCCGAGGGCCGGGGTCGGCCGGAACCTGGGTCTCGACCCACTTCTTCAAGTCTTCGTGGATTTTGGGATCGTTCTCGAGAAGCGCCACCCCGGCGGTGCCGCCGGGAATCAGAATGGTAATGAGGCCGGTCTGGATCCCCGACTCCCGCACCGCCCGCTTCACGTCATGGGTGATGAGCAGGACGTCAACCTTGGCGGTGGTGTTGACGTAATAATTTCTTAGGAAGATCATGCCCTTAAAACAACCTCGGACAGCTCAGGCTTGCAAGCCTTTTTTGATAGTAATCCCAGGCTTAGGGAAGGCCAAGCTGGAAATTGTGCGGCCATGGCGCAGTGTGTTATAGCTCGAGGGCCTTTCCTTTTAAAAAACCTCGGCTTGGAAGCAATTCCCGGCCCCCCACCCGACGATAATGAAAGGGTCCGGGTTCCCTAAATCGGGTTGACCGTTGGGATGGGAAATCTTTAAATTAGATTTTGCGGAGATAAGACAAGCGTGGCCACAACGATCAGTACCAGCAAATCGCGCCCCTTTTATAAGAACAAATACGTCGAATATCGCCGGATGTACGACGAAGCGCGGAACTTTTCCAAGGCCATGGATACCGCCCAAGGCAACCCCTCCAGCAAGTCGCTGGGCTCCAAGCCGCCGAGCCAGGCTCCGGATCTCCCCAAGAGCGAGACCGGCACCAAGAGTTTAGCCAATAACAATCCGAACTCGACCGGAACCAATTCCAACCCTTCGCCCTATGGCGTGAAGGCCAGCGAGACCGCCCCGGTCGCCAATCTCTCCGGCGCCCCCGGCGTCAACGTTCCGAGCACCGGAGCCGCCAGCGACCGGATGATCAACAAGGTCAAGGAATACGATCCCTACATTCGAGCCGCTGCCGACCGCTACCAGCTACCGCCGGAGCTGATCGCCGGCGTCATCTGGCAAGAGTCACGGGGCAATACTCGGGCCGTCAGCCATTGCGGCGCCATGGGCCTGATGCAACTCATGCCGGCCACCGCCGCTGGCTTAGGCGTGGGCAATGCCTTCGACGCTGCTCAAAATATCGACGGCGGCGCCAAGTACCTCCGCCAAATGCTCGACAAGTTCGGCGGCCGGGTCGACTTCGCCGTTGCCGCCTACAACGCCGGTCCGGGCAACGTCTCCAAGCACGGCGGCATTCCGCCCTTCCGCGAAACCCAAGAGTACGTTCCCCGGGTGCTGGGCTACGCCAACAGCTTCCAAGTCGCCGGCGCCTTCAACAACTCGGTGCCTTCCAACGCGATTCGAGC
>JBIOXX010000098.1:0-5109 GCA_044869875.1 bacterium
CCCATCGCTTCCACGAAGGCCTCGACGGAAAAGCCTACGGCCTTAATCGCTATGTGATGGAAAGGACCGAATCCTTCCTCAAGCAAGCCGAATCGCTGAACAGCGACGAAGGCTTGAGGTCTTTCAACGAGGAGCTACAGGACTTCCTCAGCGGTCCACTGAAACAGGACGGCGAAAGTTCCGCCTTTGCCTGGGCCAAGCACCAAATCGCGGGCGGAGGCTTAGACGATCTCTTCGCCGAGCAATCTTCGGAAACTCGCGGCCCCTTCGAAGCCTTAAATAAACTCTCGGACGAGTGGAAGCATGCTCTCGACTGCGACGAAACGATCTTACAGGGACCGACGCAGTCCTCTCTCGACGATCCCAAGCTCCAAGAGGCCACCTCACGCCTGATCCAAGGTCTGCAAAAAACCAAGCGCGAGCTTTGGTACGGCTATCAACAGCATCGCGCCATTTCGCGACTTGCCTCCAACGTCGCCAATATCGCGAGCACCGGCGACATCGCCGATATCCTCGAAGCCAATGCCGTCTTAGATCAATGCATCGCCCGACTCGCCGAGGCCAAGGACGCGTCCGCCGTCGAACGAGAAGTTGAATTTCTCTATGGCCATTTGAAAGAAGACGGTCTTCTCAACCAAGCCTTCGCCGCCGCCGAGATGGAGGGCGTCGAGCAGCTTTTAGGCTTGGCCCAGACCACCGCCGTCATCGCGGCTACCACCTATGTGACGCGAGGAGCGAACGTGGCAGCTATTGGCAGCATCGCGGTGGTCCGTGGCGCCGGAGCCGCCAACTACCTTCGATCGATCATCGTCGGATTCCAAGGTCTACGAGCCACCGCCAGAGTGGCCGAAGCGGTGGAGACCGTCGCCGTCAGCGATCGCATTGCCAAGGGCTTTGCTTGGGGTTCTTATATCAGCACGGCGGAGAATGTCGTCGCGGCTTCCAGCGACGAAGTCCGCCCCGGTCAGGAAAAACTCGGCGATTGGTTCAAGGATGCCCTCACTACTGGCGCCGCGATGAGCTTTACCGGAGCTCTCCCCGTTTCTCATGCCGCGGAAGGGGCCCTGCCTCGCCAAATGCTTGCCCGATACACCCAAGGTGGAATTCGCGGCGTCGGGCGACTTGGACTCGACGTCGCGACCGAGATCGCGGAAGAAAGCCTCGATCAATATGGCCGACAGGCTCTCGATGGAAAAACTCAGGCGCTTAGCTTTGCCCAACTCGAGGAAATTTCCAAACTCAGCTCCCTGGGCGGCTTTACCAAGGTCGGCGCGGTGGCCGAGGCGATTCGCGGGAAAACTTCTTCGTCAACGCCAAGAGCGGCCGTCGAAGCGCGGCCTGAAACTCCCAAGCCTAGGCCCTCCCGCATTCTAAGCAATCCTGTCTTTAGTCCGATGTGGGTCCTAATGGGCGTGGACGGGCTTGGTGGGCTTTCCATCAAGGAAGAGACTAAGCCAACCAGTATAACAGCATCTCTGATCGAGCGCAGAGCCCAACTCTTCGACCGACTTGTCCAATCCGCTCTTCCCGGACAAGAAGTGGAATTGGTCTCCTATGTCCTTGAACATAGCATCGAAGACGGCATCCGGTTGGCCGATCGCCTGCGACTGACTCCCCTTCAATGGGAAGCGGCCATATGGAATGAAGCATTTGCCTTCAAACACCCGGATGTCTGCCGGATCATGATCGAAACGATAAAATCTCGGGGGTCGATCAAGCTCACAGCCAAGTCATTTTTAGAAGCACTTCAATCAGCGGTTGATTCCGCCGATCCTGAGTTGATGAGCCATCAAGGATTTCAAGGTAGGACAAAGCCTCCTTCCGACTTGGCGGCCGAGATCGATGCATTCTACTTGGATGCCTTCCTGACCCGAAAGCCGATCAAGCCGGCGGCATCCAGGTCTCGGATCGACCACGGAACCGAGTCCCCGGGGCAGCGCACGGCCCATCGCTACTTGGAGGATCTTGCCAGCGTCTTCGAGCGGCGTTTTTACACCGGCCCCATTCGGAGACTCTTGTCGGATCACGCCGAAGATCCCCTCTTCGAGGATTCGACGGTTACGGAAGAACAACTGGGCAAATTCTGCGTTCGAAAGGGTCTCAATTCCCAAGAAATAGCGGCCCAACTAAACTCGGCCCGCGTCGTGGCCTTTCGGCCCCTCCATCAGCTGAAACAGAATGCCGTGAAGCAAGCGCTGATCGCCGAGCTCAACGCCGAAACGCCAGGCATGCGGGTTGAGTTGGACTTTGAAAGCGACCGCTATCGCCTGGAAATAGAAGAGGACATTTCTCTCGAAGAAACGCGGGATCCGGTCAAGGAACGCCTCGCCGTTTTGGAAAATCGAGCTTTAGATATCCTGGAGTGGTTGTTGGAAAACGGGGCCGAAGAAGCCAAGGTTGCCAGGGGCCTCGTCGGAATCGATTCAGATCGAGCCTGGGAATTGCGGGAGCGATTGCTGGAGAAAGGAGCCGACGTCAATTATGTTGCCGAAGGGCTTATCGGTATGGATTCCGACCGCGCTTGGGCGCTGCGTAAGCGTCTGCTAGAAGCGGGTGCATCCTTAGAATCTGTTTCCCTAGGTATTGCCGGTTTGGATTCCGAGCGCGCTTGGGCGATGCGGGAACGATGGCTGAAGGAGGGGGTCAGTAGTAAAATTATTACAAGAAGCATCGATGGCTTGGATTCTGAAAAAGCTTGGAACTGGCGAGCCCAGTGGCGCAGTGACCCATCGCTAAAACCTTACATCGCCTCCAGCCTAACCGGTATGGATTCCGAGCGGGCTTGGGAGATGCGAGACCTGATGCGGAAGGATGGGGTCAGCGTCCGGGATTTCATCAGCGGCCTCGCCAGTTTGGATTCCGACCGAGCTTGGGAGATGCGGGACCTGATGCGGAAGGAAGGGCTGATACATGACTTAAATTCAATGCTGTCGGCACAAGACCAAAGATATGTGAATCTCCGAGGACTCGTCTTTAGCCTTGCCGGCTTGGATTCCAGTCGATCTTGGGAAATGCGGGAGTGGTTGCTGAAGACAGGATTGCCTTCAAACCTAGTCCTACAGAGCCTCGCCGGCTTGGATTCCAATCGGGCTTGGGAGATGCGGGAGCGTTTCCCGGATGGCCGTGTTAACCCTTTCGTAAGAGTCAGTAGCATTTCCGGCAACCACACTACTCACGTCTGGCGACTTCGCCCGGAGTGGCAGCCGGCCAAAAAAATTCAATCCTCAGTCAACGCACGCCTCGCCGCCTTTGAAAATCGGATCTTGGATGAAATGGAATATTTATTGGATCAGGAGGTGGTGCCCAAGGAATTGATTGCCTCGAATCTCGCCGGTTTGGATTCCAAGCGAGCCTGGGAGCTGCGCGAACGACTACTGAACGAGGGAGTAAGCACAGGCAAGGTTGCCATGAGCCTAGCGGGCTTGGATTCGGACCAAGCTTGGAACATGCGGCAACGACTCCTGAAGGAGGGGGCCGGCAAACACAAACATGAGGTTTTCGAAGGCCTCGCCGGCTTGGACTCCGACCGCGCTTGGGCACTTCGCCATGAACTCATGGCGGGCGGACTAAACCAAGACTCGCTTGCCAAGGGCCTCGCCGGCTTGGATTCCGACCAAGCTTGGGAGATCCGCGAAAGGCTCCTGAAGGAGGAGCTCTATCAAGTTCCGGTAGCCGCTGGCCTCGCGGGTTTGGATTCGGAACGAGCTTGGGAAATGCGCGAGCGACTCATGGAGGAGAAGGCACACCAAGGCTTTGTCGCCCAAGGCCTCGCGGGCTTGGATTCGGAACGAGCTTGGAAGATCCGGAACCGGGCTCTATTGCAAGATCCGAACATGGTCGCCCTGGGTCTCGCCGGCTTGGATTCGGAGCGAGCTTGGAAAATTCGCGAAGGCCTCCTGGGGGATAGGACCCAACACTATTGGGTCCTCGCGGGCCTCGCCGGCGTGGATTCCAAACGGGCTTGGGAGCTACGCACGCGCCTTAAGGGAACCCACTGGATCGCCCCCAGCCTGGCTGGAGACTACGTCAGCTTCGTCTGGCGACTTCGGCCGGAGTGGCAATCGGTGAAGAAAGTTCAATCCTCCGTCAAGGAACGCTTCGCCAGATTTGAAAATCGGGTCTTGGATACCATGGAGCAATTCCTAAAGACGGGACCCTACACGGACTTGGTAGTCTCGCATCTCGCGGGGTTAGATTCCGAACGAGCTTGGGAACTGCGCGAGCGACTCCTGGAAGCGGGAGCTTATAAAGGCTCGGTGGCCATGGGACTCGCTGGCTTGGATTCGGCTCGGGCTTGGGAGATGCGCCAACGATTGATGAAGGAGCGAGCTGACAGTATCCTGGTTGTTCAGGGGATTACTGGCTTGGATTCCGAACAAGCTTGGGAGATGCGCGAGCAATTACTGGAGAAAGTCACCCACGAAGGCATGGTAGCCCAATCCTTAGCGGGTTTGGATTCCGAACGGGCCTGGAAAATGCGCGAGCATCTACTGAATCGGGGAGCGAGCAAGGATTGGGTGGCCTTGGGGCTCGCGGCCTTGGATTCGGAACCGGCTTGGGAAATGCGCGAGCGCCTCTTGAAGGAGCGAGCTGACAAAGGCTCGGTAGCCATCGGCCTTGCCGGATTGGAGTCCGAACGGGCTTGGACGATGCGTGAGCGCCTCCTGAAAGAGGGAGCCAAAAAAGGACTGGTTGCCCAAGGTCTCGCCGGCTTGGATTCGGAGCGGGCATGGGAGCTGCGCGAAAGGCTCCTGAAGGAAGGCGCCGACGTCAATTTGGTCGCCAGAGGCCTTGCCGGCCTGAACTCCGAACGCGCCTGGAACATGCGCCTTAGCCTTGAAAAGCAAAAATCAGCAGCTGAAGGTATGATGATCACTAGCCTCGCCGGAGACAATATCGACTTCACGTGGCGACTTCGGCCGGACCTGCAAGGCCCTGCGGAGGCGGAAAACGAAGGCCTTCAGTTATTAAACCTGGTGCACCGCCCTTCCCTGGCGGAGATTCAGAAATATTTCGACGATCGATCCCCGGCAAAGGCGAAAAAGAGTGAGAAGGAGGCGCTGCCTCCTCATGCCGCCAAAATTCTGAGCGATCACTCCCAAATGGACC
>JBIOXX010000099.1:0-13231 GCA_044869875.1 bacterium
ATGCCCGACGTCCAGCTTTGCTGGGGCGACGTCTGGATCGGCGCGCTGTTCACCTCCCTGCTGTTCACCGCCGGCAAGCAGCTCATCGCCCTTTACCTGGGGCAGAGCAGCGTCACCAGCGTTTACGGCGCGGCGGGATCGCTGGTGATCTTGATGCTCTGGGTTTACTACTCGGCCTTGATCCTGTTCCTTGGCGCGGCCTTCACCAAGGCCTATGCCGATTACCGGAAGGTCCATATTGCGCCGACCGACCAAGCGGTGCCGGTCCACGTCAAGAAGGTATTGGTGGAAGAATCCTCAGGGTAGCTCGGAACGGCCCATCAGGAACTGATCGACGCCGCGAGCGCATTTGCGGCCCTCGGCGATGGCCCAGACGATGAGCGATTGGCCGCGGCGTTGGTCGCCGGCGGCAAAGACGCCGGGAATCGAGCTCATGTAGTTCTCGTCGGTCGCGACGTTGTCGCGGGCGTCGAGCTTGACGCCGAGCTGCTGGATCATGCCCGGCTTCTCGGAGCCGGTGAAACCCATCGCTAAAAAGAGCAAGTCGCATTCGATTTCGAATTCGCTGCCCGGAACTTCCTTCATCTGGGGCGGGCCGCCGTTGGCCGAGGGGACCCACTCCAGCTTGACGGCGTGCAATTTCTTCAAGATGCCGTTCTCGCCCGAGAGCTTCTTGGTGAGGATGCAGTAGTCGCGGACGTCTTGGCCGCCGTAGATCTCGAGGGCCTCTTGATGGGCCGGCGAGGTCCGGAAGATCATCGGCCACTGCGGCCAAGGATTGTTCGGCGCCCGCTCCAGCGGCGGACGGGCCAGTAATTCGAATTGATGGATCGAGGCCGCGCCCTGGCGGACCGCGGTGCCGAGGCAGTCGGCGCCGATGTCGCCGCCGCCGAGGATGACGACCTTCTTGCCGCTGGCTAAAATTTGCTCGGGGACCTCGTCGCCGGCATTCACCTTGTTTTCCTGGGTCAGGTAATCGACCGCCAGATAAGTGCCCTTCAGCTCCCGGCCCGGAACATTAAGGTCGCGGGCCTGGCTGGCGCCGCCGGCTAGGACGAGGGCGTCGAAATTCACACGCAGCTCCTCGACCGGGACGTTCTGGCCGATGTGGGCCTTGGTCTTGAAGACCACGCCCTCTTCTTCCATTTGCTTGAGGCGAAGCTCGATCCGGCGCTTTTCCATCTTGAAATCGGGAATGCCGTAGCGAAGCAAGCCGCCGATCCGGTCGCTGCGCTCGTAGACCGTCACTTCGTGGCCGGCCCGGCGCAATTGCTGGGCGCAGGCCAATCCGGCCGGTCCGGAGCCGACGACCGCGACCTTCTTGCCGCTCAACTTCTTCGGCGGCTCGGGCTTGACCCAACCTTCTTCCAGCGCCCGCTCGATGATGTTGAGCTCGATGTACTTGATCGTCACCGGCTTGTCGTTGATGCCGAGGACGCAGGAACCTTCGCAGGGCGCCGGGCAAAGGGTGCCGGTGAATTCCGGAAAATTATTGGTGGCGTGGAGCCGGACGATCGCCTCGGCCCATTGATCCTTGTAGACCAGGTCGTTCCAATCGGGGATCAGGTTGCCGAGCGGACAGCCCTGGTGGCAGAAAGGAATGCCGCAATCCATGCAGCGGGCACCTTGGATGCGCAAGCGCTCCTCGGGGAACTCCTTGTAGATCTCGCGGTAGTCCTTGACCCGCTCTTCGATCGGCCGCTCGGGATAGTGGTCCCGGTGGTATTCCATGAATCCGGTGACCTTACCCATAGAGCGCGACCTCCAGCGAGATATTCTCTTCCTGCATTTTGCGACGGGCCTCGGTCAACACTCGCTTGTAGTCCTTCGGCATCACCTTGACGAAGGAATCGATCGCCTTGTCCAGGTCCTTCAAGATGGCGGCGGCTAGCGTGCTGCCGGTGTATTCGAGATGGTTCTCGAGCAATTCCTCGAGCTGGGCGACGTCCTCATCTTCGTGGAGGGTCTCGAGCTCGACCATCTCGGGGTTGCAGTTCAATTTAAACTCGTTCTTCGGGTCGTAGACGTAGGCGACGCCGCCGCTCATCCCGGCCGCGAAGTTGCGCCCGGTCTTGCCCAGCACCACCACCGCACCGCCGGTCATGTATTCGCAGCCGTGGTCACCGACGCCCTCGACCACCGTCCGGACGCCGCTGTTGCGGACGCAGAAGCGCTCGCCGGCCACGCCCCGGAAGTAGGCCTCGCCGCCGGTGGCGCCGTAGAGCACCACGTTGCCGACCAGGATATTCTCCTCGGGAACGAAAGTCGCGGCCTTGGGCGGATGGACGATCAGCTTGCCGCCGGAAAGTCCCTTGCCGACGTAATCGTTGGCGTCGCCTTCCAAGAAAAGCGTCATCCCTTGGGGCACGAAGGCGCCGAAGCTCTGGCCGGCCGAGCCCTCGAACTTAAGGGTGATGGTGTCCTCGGGCAGGCCTTTGGCGTAGCGTCGCGTGAGCTCGCTGCCGATGATGGTGCCGGTGGTCCGGTTGCGGTTGGTGATCGGATGTTCGAGGACGATCTTCTCGCCGGTCTCCAGCGCTTCTTTCAATTGGGGCAGCAGTTGGTAATCGAGGACGCTGGCCAGGCCATGGTCCTGATCTTGAGTCCGCCGAGTCGCACATTCGCCGTCGGGCTTGGTGAAAATCGGCGAAAAGTCGAGGCCCTTGGCCTTCCAATGGGCGATGGCCCGGTTGAAGTCGAGCAAGTCGGAGCGGCCGACCATGTCCTCGAGCTTGCGGAAGCCGAGCTCAGCCATAATCTCGCGTAGCTCCTCGGCGACGAAGAAGAAGTAGTTCACCACGTGCTCGGGCTGGCCGGTGAATTTCTTGCGTAGCTCCGGATCCTGGGTGGCGACGCCGACCGGGCAGGTGTTGAGATGGCAGACCCGCATCATGATGCAGCCCAAGGCCACCAGCGGAGCGGTCGCGAAGCCGAACTCCTCGCCGCCGAGCAGCGCGCCTATCGCGACGTCGCGGCCGGTCTTCATCTGGCCGTCGACCTCGACCACGATCCGGTCGCGGAGTCCGTTCATCACCAGAACTTGCTGAGTCTCGGCCAAGCCGAGCTCCCAAGGAATGCCGGCGTGCTTGATCGAAGTCTGGGGCGAAGCACCGGTGCCGCCATCATGGCCCGAGATGAGCACGACGTCGGACTTGGCCTTGGCCACGCCGGCCGCGACGGTTCCGACGCCGACCTCGGCAACCAGCTTGACGCTGATCCGGGCCTTGGGATTGGAATTCTTCAGGTCGAAGATGAGCTGAGCCAGATCCTCGATCGAGTAAATATCGTGATGCGGCGGCGGCGAGATCAAACCGACGCCCGGAGTCGAAAAGCGGACCTTGGCGATCCAAGGATAGACTTTATGACCCGGGAGCTGGCCGCCTTCGCCGGGCTTGGCGCCCTGAGCAACCTTGATTTGGAGCTCCTCGGCGTTGACCAAGTATTCGCTGGTGACGCCGAAGCGGCCCGAGGCGACCTGCTTGATCTTGCTGTTCTTCGAATCGCCGTTGGCCATCGGAGTGAAGCGTTCGCGGTCCTCGCCGCCCTCGCCGGTGTTCGACTTGCCGCCGATCCGGTTCATCGCGACCGCCAGGGTTTCGTGAGCTTCGCGGCTGATCGAGCCGTAGCTCATCGCGCCGGTTTTGAAGCGCTTGACGATTTCCTTGGCCGGCTCGACTTCTTCGAGCGGAATCGATTTACCCTTCTTGAATTCGAAGAGCCCGCGCAGCGTGCAGATGTTCTTGCCCTGCTCATTCACGGCCTTGGAAAAATCCCGGTAGTCCTTGAAGGAGTTGCCGCGCACCGAGGCCTGAAGCTTGGCCACCGTCTCGGGATTGAAGAGGTGGTACTCGCCGCCCCGCCGCCATTGATATTGACCGCCGACGTCGAGGGCCAAGGCCGCGCTGACCCGTTCGGGAAAAGCCTGGCGGTGCCGTTCCAAGGTTTCGCGGCAGATCTCTTCGAGGCCGATGCCTTCGATCCGCGAGGCGGTGTGGGTGAAATACTTGTCGATCACCGCCTTGTTGAGGCCGATGGCCTCGAAGATCTGGGCGCCACGGTAGCTTTGGATCGTGGAGATACCCATCTTGGACATGACCTTGACGATGCCCTTCTTGACCGCCTTCAGATACTTCAGCTCGGCCTTGCGATGGTCGGTGTCGACCAGGACCCCACCCCGGATCAAGTCGTCGAGAGTCTCGAAGGCCAGATAGGGGTTGATCGCGCCGGCGCCGTAGCCGACGAGCAGGGCGAAGTGGTGAACCTCGCGGGGCTCGCCCGATTCCAGGACCAAGCCGACCTTGGTGCGAGTTCCCTCGCGGACCAGGTGGTGGTGGACGCCGGCAGTGGCCAGCAAGCTGGGAATCGGCGCCTGCTTCTCGTCGACGCCGCGGTCCGACAGGATCAGGATGTTGCAGCCGGAGCGGATCGCCTCGCTGGCCTGCTTGCAAATACCTTCAATTGCATTTTCCATTCCGGCGGCGCCGTTGGCGGCCGGGAAGAGGATCGAGATCGTCTTCGACTTGAAGCCCTGATGGGGCTGGGTCTCGAGCTTGCGCAGCTTGGCCAGCTCGTCGTTGTCGATGATCGGGTTGCGGAGCTTGATCTGGTGGCAGCTCTCGGGCTTGGGCTCGAGCAAGTTGCCTTCGGGCCCGATGGTCGTATCGACCGAGGTGACGATCTCCTCGCGGATTGCGTCGAGCGGCGGATTGGTCACCTGGGCGAAGAGCTGCTGAAAATAATTGAAGAGGTTCTGGGGCCGATCCGAAAGCACCGCCAGTGGCGTGTCGGTGCCCATCGAGCCGATGGCTTCCTCGCCGTTCACCGCCATCGGCCGCATCAGCAGACCGACGTCCTCGTTGCTATAGCCGAACATCACCTGGCGTCGGGTCACGGTGGCGTGATCGGGCTCGGGCAATTCGACCGAGGCCGGCAAATTCTCGAGGTTGAGAAGGTTGTCCTTTAACCATTGGCCATAGGGCTGGGCCGAAGCCAGCTGCTGCTTTAGCTCGGCGTCGTCGATGATCCGGCCTTGTTCCAAGTCGACCAAGAACATCTTGCCCGGCTGGAGCCGTCCCTTCAGCAGAACTCTTTCCGGCGGCACGTCGATGACGCCGACTTCCGAAGCCATGATCACCAAGTCATCTTTGGTGACGTAATAGCGGCTGGGACGCAGCCCGTTGCGGTCCAAGACCGCGCCGATCATCCGGCCGTCGGTGAAGGCAATCGAGGCCGGGCCGTCCCAGGGTTCCATCAGGCAGGAATGGTACTGGTAGAAATCCTTCTTGGCCTGGCTCATCGATTCGTGACCGCTCCAGGCCTCGGGGATCATCATCATCACCGCGTGGGGCAGCGAATAACCGCCCATCGCCATCATCTCGAGCGCATTGTCGAAGGAGGCCGAGTCCGAGCCGTATTCCCGGACCACCGGCAGAATCTTCTTCAGCTCCTTGCCGAAGAGCGGCGAGGCGAAGAGAGATTCGCGGGCCCGCATCCAATTGATGTTTCCGCGGACGGTATTGATCTCGCCGTTGTGGGCGATGAAGCGGAAAGGATGGGCCAATTCCCAGTTAGGAAAAGTGTTGGTCGAGAAGCGGGAGTGGACCAGGCCGATCGCCGTCTTCATCTCCGGATCGGAAAGATCGGGAAAGAAGGGGTTGAGCTGCTCGGTCGTGAGCATGCCTTTATAGATCAGGGTCCGGCTCGACAGCGACGGGATGTAGACGCCCTGCCAATTCTTCATCCGCGAAAAACGGATCGCGTTCTCGAAGCACTTGCGGATGATGAAGAGCCGGCGCTCGAAGGCATCGTCGGCCGGTCCGGGAAGGTTGGGCCCCTTCTCGCCGACGCCGATGATGAATTGCAAAATCTCGGGCATGGCCGCCCGCGAGGTCTTGCCGAGCATCGAGGGATCGATGGGCACCGTCCGCCAGCCGAGGAATTTTTGCCCTTCTTCGGCGACTAGGTGCTCGAGAATCTTTTTGGCCTTCTCGGCCTGAGCCTTGTCGGCCGGCAGGAAGAGCGTCCCCACGCCGTAGTCGCCTTCCACAGGCAGGTCGACGCCGAGCTTGGCGAATTCTTTCCGCAAAAAAGCGTCGGGAACCTGGATCAAGATGCCGGCGCCGTCGCCGGTGTTGACCTCGCAGCCGCAGGCGCCGCGATGGATGAGGTGGTTGAGGGTGAGCAAGGCCTGTTCGACGATGTCGTGAGACTTCTTGCCCTTCATGTGGACGATAAAACCGACGCCGCAGGAATCGTGCTCAAAGCGCGAGTCGTAAAGGCCTTTTTCCTGCATCTGACGGCGGATTTGGTTCCGATCCATAAATCCCTCAAATTCTGTACGAATCCCAAAAAGGGCAAATGGGTAGGCTCTATGCCACGGTTATTTTGGGGATTTCAAGAAGGTATTTCTCAAAAAAACCGAGGAAAACCCAGCCCCTTTTCTGTACGGAGTTTTCGGCGCAGCGCGGCGAAGGGTGCGCGAAAAATCGCCTCAGATTCCTTGGATAAGGCCTTGATATATGGCATCTTTCAGGTCTCTTGAAGGCTTTTTTCACAAATCTCTGGGATCGGTTCTTCCATTACCGCTTCGTTTTTCTATTTTTGTCCTTATTGGTCCCCTATGTTCTCCACCCCATGATGCAGACCGAGTTCCAGGGCATCCTGGCCCTGGACATCAGTTTTTCGCTGGTCCTCTTCATGGGAGTTTTCGCCTTGAGCGACCGCCATCATTTGGCGCTGACCGCCTTGGGAATGGTTCTCGCGTCCCAGCTCCTCACCTGGAGCAGCCGGGCGCTCTCCGGCCATTGGCTCATCGTCACCGGGATGATCTTGACGACGATCTACTTGCTCTACACCGCCAGCATCCTCTTTCGGCATGTGGTGAATAGCCGGAGCCCGACCTTTCACACCATTTTCGCTTCGCTCTGCATCTACTTATTAACCGCCTATATCTGGGCCTTCGGCTATTCACTTTTGGAAGACGTGGCGCCGAACTCCTTCCATTTCAACCCCGACCTCTTCGCGACGGTGCCCAAAGGCAAGCATCTCTACTCCCATCTCTATTATTTTATTTATTTCAGCTTCACGACCCAAACGACTCTCGGTTTCGGCGACATTTTGCCGGCCTCGCCCTGGAGCCGGATGATGACCTCGATGGAAGCGGTGCTGGGCCAGCTTTACCTGGTCGTCATGGTGACCTACCTGATCGGCCTTCACATCACCGAAAAGGTCCGAGCTTACAAAGGTTGAAAAAGCTCCGCCTCGATAAAGGCACTTTTCAGCGGTCCCGAGTTTCGCTAGAAGGGCCGCGATGTTGACACTTCGCAATTTGGAAAAATCTTACGGTCGCCGCCACCTCTTCGAGAAGGTGAACCTTCAAATGAACCCCGGCGAGCGCCTCGGCCTCGTCGGCCGCAACGGCAGCGGGAAAAGCACCATTCTCCGCCTGATCTTGGGCGAGGAAGAGCCCGACGACGGCGATATCCAGATGCCCCGGGGTTACCGGATCGGGCATTTGGCTCAGCATCTCAAATTCACCGAGTACAACATCCTCGACGAGGCCTGCCTCGGCCTGCGCGAGGGCTTCGAACACGAAAGCTACAAGGCCGAGCGGATCCTCTTCGGCTTGGGCTTCAGCAAAGAGGACATGTGGCGCCATCCCGACGAGTTTTCGGGCGGCTTTCAGATTCGGCTCAACCTGGCCAAGGTCCTGGTTTCGGAACCCAACCTACTTCTGCTCGACGAGCCGACCAACTACCTCGACATCATCTCGATCCGCTGGATCACCCGCTTCCTCAACGAGTGGGATGGCGAGATGATCCTGATCTCCCATGATCGCGATTTCATGGACTCGGTGGTGACTCACACCGCGGCGATCCATCGCGGCAGCTTGCGCCGCATCCCCGGCGACACCGAAAAGCTCTATGCCCAAATCCTTCAGGATGAGGAAATCCACGAGAAGACCCGGCAAAATCAGCAGAAGAAGCTCGACAAGGAAATGGCCTATATCGATCGCTTCCGGGCCAAGGCCAGCAAAGCGGCTTCGGTGCAGTCGCGGATCAAGCGGCTCGCCAAGCAGCCGGCCTTGGAAAAGTTGGCCCATCTCGACCAGCTCGACTTCGCCTTCCGCGAAGTTTCCTTCGCCGCCGACCGAATGATGGAAACGCGGGGCGCCGAATTTCATTACGATCCAGCGGTGCCGCTGATCCAGGGATTGAACTTGAAAATCTCGGCCGGCGAAAGGGTCGCGGTGATCGGAAAGAACGGCCGCGGCAAATCGACTCTGCTCAAGCTGCTCGCCGGCGAAGTCGCGCCGCTCCAGGGCGAAGTCTACACCCATCCCGAGGTCAAGCTCGGCTATTTCGGCCAAACCAATATCTCGCGCCTTCAGCCCGAATTGACCATCGAACAGGAAGTGGCGATGGCCAATCCGGCCCTGGGCTTGACCCAAGTCCGCGGCCTCTGCGGCACCATGCTTTTCTCCGGCGATCTGGCTGAAAAGAAGATCTCAATCTTATCGGGCGGCGAAAAGAGCCGAGTCCTGCTCGCCAAGATCTTGGCTCAACCCTCGAATCTGCTGCTGCTCGACGAGCCGACCAACCACCTCGACATGGAATCGATCGAGGCCTTGATCGAAAGCATCGATGAATTCTCGGGCGCGGTCGTCATCGTCACCCACAGCGAGCGGATCTTGAAGGAAGTTCCGACCAAGCTGGTCGTCTTCCAGCACGGCGGCGTCGAGGTCTTCGACGGCGGCTACGAGGAGTTCCTCGACCGGGTCGGCTGGGAAGAAGAAGCTTCCTCGAAGCCGAAGAAAGCTCCGAGCGAAGCCTTGGGCGGGGCCAATAAGAAAGAACAACGTAAGAAGCGGTCCGAATCCCAAGCCGAGCGCAGCAAAATCCTGGGGCCGCTGAAAAAAGAGATCGAAACCTTGGAAGCCCAGATCGGCGCTTGGGAATACGAAATCGCGGCCCACCAAGAAGAGATCGCTCGAGCATCCCAAGAATCCAACGGCGAGCGAGTCGCCGCCGCCGGAAAGAAGATCAAGGAACTGGAAAAGCAGATCGAAGCGGCCTTTGAAAAATTGGCCGAGGTTCAGAAAAAACACGATGCCGAGGAGAAGGCCTTGTCCTGATCGGCCGTGCGTTGTATCAGCCCGCCATGTCCAAGCTCGAATCGTTGGTTCAAAAAGTTTTCTCCCATCCCGACAATTTCGGAAAATTGATCGGCTACGACCTGGTCTCCTTCACCGATTCCTCGGTCCGAACCTCGCTCAAGATCGAGGAGCGCCACTTGAGCCCGGCCGGCGTCACCCACGGCGGGGTCATCTCGGCCTTCGTCGATTTTTCGATGGGCGCGGCCCTCTTCACCCAGCTCAAGAGCGGCGAGCGGACCTCAACAATTGAATTTAAAATCAACTACTTAAGCCCGGTCAAATTGGGCGAAATCATCTATTGCGACGCCAAGGTGAAGTTCAAAGGCAAGTCCCACGCCGTTCTGGAATGTCACGTCTTTCGCGAAGAGGGAAAGGATATCGCCTTCGCGGTTGGAACTTATAACATTTATTAATTGCCGTTCCACGGGCTCGCTTTGCATAATTCCCCCCAAATTCGAAAGGGAGGGTTCATGCGAAAACTTCTTTTGGTCCTGATCAGCGGATCTTTCATCGCTTTCCAAACCATGTCCTGCGGAGGCGATAACAACAACATCGTCAACCCCGAAATTTCTCCGGCGGGCCCGACCATCGTCAAACGCGATGCCACCCTTCAATTCACCGCCAATGTTCCGGTCACCTGGAGCGTGGCCGGTGGCGATGCCAATGGAACTATCAGCGCCGATGGTCTCTACACTCCTCCCAACACCCTGCCGGTGTCCGACGATTCCATTTCAATCCTCGCCGAGGATGAGGAAGGCAACTCCGCCGAGGCCTTCGTGGATTTAAAGGCCGCCGACACATTGGTCTTCACCGCGCCGGTGCCGGTGAACAGCGAGCCGATTGCAACCGTCTCCGTCTTCACCACTATTCTCCTGGGTCCCGTCAATGATTACTTTGCCGCGGCCAGCCAAACTGTGGACATCAAATCGGTTTGGGGATCCATCGGCGGGAGCTCCTCGCCCCTCACGTTTTTTAGCCATAATCCGGCCTTTGCCGGCTTCGTGCCGCAAATACCGGTCACCGTCGCCAATGAGCGGACCTTTCCAATAGCGCTCGAGCTCGACGATCAAGACAATCTCATCATGATGGCGGCCACCGAACCGACCCCCACTCCCTCTTCCGCCCGCATTTCGATTCTCACCAGCACCGATGGCGGCGCGACCTTCGGCAACCCCACGCCGGTCACCACGGTCAATCCAACCTTCGAACAGGAGGGTGGTTCCTTCCGCCGGGATGGCCAAGGCGATCTGCATCTGGTCCTCCGCGAGACCGACACGAGCGTCCTCAACGGACCCACCAACATCTTCTACGCCCGCAGCAATGACGGCGGCGTCTCCTGGTCGGACCTCCTGCCGTTGAGCGCTTTGCTGGATGACACGGTGGACGTCACGTTTCCCTTCGTCGGCGTCAGCGGCGACGGCCAGAACCTCGTCGCTTGCTGGAGCCAAGACGACAATATCTTCTACGCCTTCAGCTCCGATGGCGGAGACAATTTCAGTGCCGCCCAAGCCCTCACCACCACCGACGAAAACCTGATCTGCCGGATCGCCCGTGGGCCTGAAGACCAATTTTACATGACCTACTCCGCGGCCAACGCTTCGAACGAGGTCAACGTGGTTCTCAGGACCAGCACCGACGGCGGAGCCACCTTCGGCTCGCCCGTCTTCGTGAACGGCGCGACGCCGGAGCAAACCGAGGCCGTCACTTGGATCGCGGTCGACGATTTGGGCCGAATCGACGTCGTTTGGCTTTCGGATCCGACCGGCAGCGACACAGGAGACATCGTCCATGCCCGCAGCCTCGACGGGGGCGTCACCTTCAGTCCGAAAGTGACCTTGGTCAACTCCACCGTTGTCGATACCCTAGCCCTACCCAACGGCCTGCGCCATGACCGGGTCGGGCGACTCTATCTCCAGTATTTCGATGTCTTCGGGACCATGAGCGCCGAGATCAATCTCTCGCTTCTCTACGGCGAATAGCAAAGGCCGGCGGCTTCCTGTTAGGATGGAAGCCTCATGGCCAATGGCAACCAAGCTGTCGCCGAAAATGTCCCCGGGGATTTCTTCGTCGACCATAGCTGCATCGACTGCGATACCTGCCGCCAGCTGGCTCCCGAGACCTTCGGCGAAGCGCCGGAATACTCCTTCGTTCGCCATCAGCCCGATAGTCCCGAGGAGCGGCGCCGGGCCCTCCAAGCCCTGCTGGCCTGCCCGACCAGCTCGATCGGGGCCCGCCAAAGCAATGCCCGCGAGGTTTTGCAGGACTTTCCGCTGCCGATCGAGGGCCAAGTCTATTACTGCGGCTTCAACTCCAAGGATTCCTTCGGCGCCAACAGCTATTTCGTGAAACATCCCGAGGGCAATTGGCTGATCGATTCGCCGCGTTTTCTGCCGGTGCTGGTGAAGCGCTTCGAGGAGGCCGGCGGCATCGGCCGGATTTTCCTCAGCCACCGCGACGATGTCGCCGACTCCGCCAAATACGCCCAACATTTCGGCGCCGAGCGGATCATTCACGAGCGCGACGCCTCGGCGGTCAAGGACCCCGAACGAAAGATCGGTGGCGACGAAGCCATTGCCCTCGGATCGGATTTCCTTTTCATCCCCACTCCCGGCCACACCCGGGGCCACGCCGTTCTCCTTTACAAGAATCGCTACCTCTTCACCGGCGATCACCTGGCCTACAGCCGGCGACGCCAAAGCCTCACCGCCTTCCGCGGCGCCTGCTGGTATTCCTGGGAGGAGCAGACCCGCTCGATGGAAAAGCTGCTCGACTACGATTTCGAATGGATCCTGACCGGCCATGGCGAGCGGATTCATTTGCCTAAGCCCGAGATGAAGCGGCAGATGAAAGAATTGATCGGCTGGATGAAGCAGGCTTAGCGCGGCGGCGGCGGATTGAATTCGACCGTCCGCTGGAGATAGGTCTGCAGTCCGATGAAGCCCATGTGAACGCCATAGCCGTCGCCGTAAGCGCCGCGATAACCGACCGTGAATTCCATCCAATCCAAGGGACGATAACCGAAAGTGAGCTCGGTATTGGTCTCGGTGACTCCGACCGCCGGCGACAGGGTCAGATTTCCGGAATCGGCGCGGTTGAGCAGGAAAAGAGCGCCGCGAATTCTAAACTGGTCGGGATGGAAATCGGCCAGGAATGTCGCGACGCTGCGGTCGGCCAGAGTCGAGAAATCGGCGCCGCGGGACCAGGCATGCTGGTAACTGAAGCCGACGCCGCCGGAGAAGATGCCGTATTCCATGAAAGCACCGCCGCCGACGCCGAGAGTGTTTCCGTGGTCGACGATGTCGCTGCGACCCGGATCGGGCGGATTGCCCCGCAAAGCGAGGTAAGTCGTCAGCCCTAGGACCGGTGGATTGTTGGAATCGCCCAAAGCCAAGCGCAAGCCACCGTTGCTGATTCCCATCACGGTCCCGTCGGCTCCGCCCATGACCGCGGCTGCGATCGTTGCCTCGCGGACGATCCCGCGATCGGCCCGATAGTCGTAGCGAAACTCGGCGTTCAGCCAGCCCAAGGGGATCCAGGTCTTGGCGTATTCGGCGCCTGGAGCGTAGCCGTAATTGGTGAAGAAATTGTCGAAATGAGTCTGCTCGTAATAGTGGGGCCCGATCCGAAGCTGGATCCCGTTGTCGAAGCGCCAACCGGTGCTGAAGCTGCGCACACCCAGATGATAGCGACTGGGAGTGGCCGGCGTTCCGCCGATGCTGTTGATCAAAAGAAAGGGCGAAGCCGGAGTCAGGGAGTGAGAGCCGTGCTGCTCGTAGTAGTCGAGCTCGGCCGGCGACTCGACCTCATTGTAGTAGCCGGTCTCGACATTGAGCTCGAGAAACCAACCGCCGACGTGGAGCTTGGCGCCGGGATTCAGGCGGAAGCCGCCGGGCCAACCGGTCGGCGAGGCGGGAAAGGGTAAGATGCCTAAGCTATTGAATTGAATGTCAAAACCGTCTCCCATGGAGCCCAATCAATGATGAAAGTTAATTTCAATTTATTGGCGTACTAAAGTTTTGGGAGATTTGTCGATTTTATTGATATTTTGTTGCTTAAATAATTTCTAGCTCCGGATAA
>JBIOXX010000100.1:0-3204 GCA_044869875.1 bacterium
TAACGTCGCTCAGCAGATAGCGGGCGCCGCCATGGATCATCTGGGAGGAAGCTCCGGTGGTGCCGGAGCCGAAGTCGTTCTTTTCGATCAGGGCGGTTTTGAAGCCACGCATCGCCGCATCGCGAGCGATCCCGCAGCCGTTGACGCCGCCACCGATGACGAGAAGGTCGAAGTCCATCGCGCGATTCTTCCATAGATCCGCGCAAAGGTTGAGGAATTATTTGGATTCCTTTTTATCGACCCGAATTCCTAATTCGAGCAGCTGAGTCGCCGAAACATGGCTCGGCGCCTCCGAAAGCGGACAAGTCCCCTTCTGGGTCTTGGGGAAGGCGATGACGTCGCGAATCGAGGGCGCACCGGCCATGATCATGATGAGCCGGTCGAGGCCGAAGGCGATGCCGCCGTGGGGCGGAGCGCCGTACTCCAGAGCTTCGAGCAAGAAGCCGAACTTTTTCTTCGCCTCTTCGATGTCGATCTTGAGAAGATCAAAGATCTGGGCCTGGCGCTTGGGATCGTGGATACGGATCGAGCCGCCGCCGATTTCGTGGCCGTTCAAGACCAAATCGTAGGCCTGGGTCCGGGCCTTGTAAGGATTGCTGGCCAGATCAGCCCAATCCTCTTCGCGGGGCGAGGTGAAGGGGTGGTGAACCGCCGCCGGCCGGGCTTCCTTCTCGTCGTATTCGAACATCGGAAAATCGTAGATCCAAACGAAGGCCAATTGCTTCTCATCGATCAAGCCCAGCTTGGCGCCGAGGTGCTCACGAAGATTGCCGAGGGCGTCGTTGACCACCTTGGGCTTGTCGGCGACGAACATCACCAAGTCGCCGATTTCCATTTGAAGCTGTTTTTTGAGCGCTTCTTTCTCGGCCTCGTTGAAGAACTTCACGATCGGCGATTGCCACTCGGTCTCGAGGACCTTGATCCAGGCCAGGCCTTTAGCGCCGTAGATCCCGACGAATTTGGTCAACTCGTCGATCTCGCTGCGCGAGAGGTTGGCCTTGCCCTTGGCGTTGATCGCCTTGATCATGCCGCCCTTGCCAACGGTGTCGGCGAAGACCTTGAAGGAAGTGCCGCGAAAAACTTCGCTGACGTCCTGCAGCTCGAGGCCGAAGCGCATATCCGGCGCATCGAGGCCGAAGCGAGCCATCGATTCATCGTAGGAGAGCCGCGGAATCGGCATCGGGACTTCGATGCCCAGCCCCTGTTTCCACATCGCCTGAACCAAGCCTTCCATCGCCTGAATGACGTCCTCTTGGTTGACGTAGCTCATCTCGATGTCGATTTGGGTGAACTCGGGCTGGCGGTCGGCGCGCAGATCCTCGTCGCGAAAGCAGCGGGCGATCTGAAAGTAACGCTCCATCCCCGACATCATCAGGAGCTGCTTGAAGAGTTGCGGCGACTGAGGCAGCGCGTAGAACTGGCCGTGATGAATGCGCGAGGGCACCAGGAAGTCGCGGGCGCCTTCGGGCGTGCTCTTAGTGAGAAAAGGCGTCTCGATCTCGAGAAAGCCGTTGTCCGAAAGATAATTCCGCGCCGCCATCGCGACTTTATGGCGGAGTTGGAAATTGCGCTGCATCGGCGTGCGGCGAAGGTCGAGGTAACGATACTGGAGCCGCAGCTCCTCGCCGACTTCGAGCTTGTCCTCGATCTGGAAAGGCAGCGGCTTCGAAGGATTGAAGACCTCGAATTGTTCGGCCAAAACCTCAATCTCACCGGTATGAAGTTTGGTGTTGGTCATCCCCTCGGGACGCCGAGAAACTTTGCCGCGAATGCCCAAGCAGTATTCGGAGCGAAGATGGTGGGCCAATTCGTGGACTTGGGGATTGGTCTCAGGATTGAAGACGACCTGGGTCACGCCGTTGCGGTCGCGGAGATCGACGAAGAGGACGCCACCGTGATCCCGTCGCACCGCCACCCAGCCGAAGAGGACGACCTCCTGCCCGAGGTTAGCGGCGGTCAGGGCGTTGCAGTGATGGGTGCGCTTCAAGTCGTGAATAAATCTTGGCATATGCGGGATTTATGCCGCCGCCGGAGGCTGGTCAAGGGGAAAGGATTTGCCCGTTGACCCCTCCCGAAGCCCTGTGTTACCGCCTTTTCCTCATTTCTTTCAGGAGTATTTATGGCCACGGTTTACTACGACAAAGACGCCAGCTTAGCCCCGCTTCAAGGCAAAAACATCGTGATCTTCGGTTTCGGCTCCCAGGGCCATGCCCACGCCGTCAACTTGAAGGATTCGGGCCTGAACGTCCGCGTTTCGCTCCGCGAAGGCAGCGCCGGCATCGCCAAGGCCAAGAACTACGGCCTCGAAGTCTTTACCGACAACAGCGAGGCCGCCAAATGGGCTGACGTGGCCATGATCGTCGTTCCCGACGAATCCCAGAAAGACCTCTACGATAAGCATTTGAAGGACAACCTCAAAAAGGGCGCCGCCCTCTTCTTCGCCCACGGCTTCAACATTCATTTCAAGCGGATCGTGCCCCGTCCCGACTTGGACGTCATCCTGATCGCCCCCAAGGGTCCCGGCCACTTGGTCCGCGACCAATATAAAGAAGGCAAGGGCGTGCCCTGCCTGATCGCGGTCGAGCAAAACGCCAGCGGCAAGGCCAAGGAGATCGGCCTGGCCTACGCGATGGGCATCGGCGGCAGCCGGGCCGGCGTCATCGAAACCACTTTCAAGGAAGAGTGCGAGACCGACCTCTTCGGCGAACAAGTCGTGCTCTGCGGCGGCCTAACCGCCCTGATCCAGAACGGCTTCGAGACCCTGATCGCCGCCGGTTACCAACCCGAGGTCGCCTACTTCGAGTGTCTCCACGAGGTGAAGCTGATCGTCGACCTGATCTACGCCGGCGGCATCGCCAACATGCGCTACTCGATTTCCGACACCGCCGAATACGGCGACCTGACCCGTGGTCCCCGCATCATCGACAGCAAGACCCGCCACGAGATGGAGAAGATCTTGGGCGAGATCCAATCCGGCGCCTTCGCCAAGGAATACATCCAGGAGAAGGAAAGCGGCGCGGCCAACATGAACTTGCTCCGCAAGAAGGGCGAGAATCACCCGATCGAGCAGGTCGGCGCCAAGCTTCGCGGCATGATGCCCTGGCTCGGCGGCGGCATCGATCGCAACAAGCGCTAGTCCTCGTCGGAGTAGAATCGGGCCATCATCTTCACCAAGCCGGCGATCGGCACGCTCCAAACGCCGCC
>JBIOXX010000101.1:0-2714 GCA_044869875.1 bacterium
TGCGAGAGGCCGTCGTGGAGGTCGCGGCCGATTCGGCGCTGCTCGCGGTCGCTGATCTCGAGGATTTGGGATTCCAAAGTCTTCTGGCGCTCGCGAAGCTCGAGCTCGGCATGCTTCTGCTCGGTGACGTCGAAAACCAATCCGAGATAGCCCTTGAAACGTCCCTTGCCGTCGAAGCGGGCCAGGGCGTTGTCAATGGCCCAGCTCCATTTTCCACCGGCCGCTCGTATTCGATAGTCTTGGCGGAAGTTTCCAGGATGGCTAGCGACCCGAGCTTGGTTTTTGCGGACCCGATCCTGATCCTCGGGATGAACGTGATCCATCCAATTGAGGTCGAGCATCTGGTCAAGGGAGGCGCCGGTGTACTTGAGGATCGCATCGTTGACGTAGAAGCAGCGGTGCCGCTCATCGGTCATCCAAATCATCATCTCCGAATCGAGGAGGGTCGAGAGCATTTCCGCTTTGGGAAGAGAGGCAATGCCTTTTTTCCGGGACATGGCCAATTATTTCCAGTCCCAAGCTCTTTGACAAGCCGACTTAAGCCTCGGCCTTGAGATTGGTCCCGCCCTGGGGAAGGTCGAGACCCTGGTTGGCCTTGAGGTCGACCCGGCCGAAAAGGGGGCGTAGAGCCAGCTCGTAGACCGCTCCGCCGATCAGGGCTCCGGCGATCGGCGCCGCGATATAGAGCCACCATTCGACGCCGCGGGGGCCGGGGAAGGCGATCTCGCCATAGCCCGCGAGGTAGCCGTAAATCCGGGGGCCGAGATCGCGGGCCGGATTGAGGCAAGTCATGGTGAGGGGCGCGGTGACGCCGACCAAGGCGGCGACCAAGAGCCCGATGAACCAAGTGACGAGGTTGGACTTGGGCGCCCCCTCGTGACGGTCTTCGGTCAATGCCAAGATCATGAAAACCAAGACCCCGGTCGCCACCGCCTCGACGGTAAAAGCGGTGCCCGGCGTGACCTTGGCCCAGGCCGCCGCGTCGGTGCCGAGGCCGGGATTGGGGAAGAAACAGCTGAAGACCATCATGAGCTTCTGGGAGCCGGGTTGGCCGATGGTCACTCCCAGTTTCTCGGCGACCGCGGGAACGAAACCCCGCCACAGGCAGGCGATCAGCGAGGCCGCCGCAAAGGCGCCAAGAACTTGGCTGACGATATAGGGAATGACTTTCTTCCAGGAGAACCCTCGGTAGCAGGCCATGGCGATCGTGACCGCCGGATTGAGGTGGGCGCCCGAAACCGGACCGACCGCGTAGCAGGCCATGACGACGGCGAGACCCCAGAGCATCGACACTCCCCAGAGATCCATCGAACCGGTGTAGACCGCCATGTGGACGGCCATGTCGCCGAAGAAAACGAGAATGAAGGTGCCGAGAACCTCGGCGACGCATTCCTTGGCCGTCATGGGGACCTCCTCGAAAATAGGGATGCAAATGCCCGGATGCGGCGGCCTAGCAAATTTGAGGATAAAGGCCAAAAGGATTTTATTGAGCTTAGGGCCGGCCTTTTCTATGAGCTTGGGCCGTGGCAACCGTCATTCTACTTACCATTTCCAATGTCTTCATGACCTTCGCCTGGTACGGGCATCTCAAATTCAGGGAAGTTCCGCTCTGGAAGGTGATTATCATCAGCTGGGGCATCGCTTTTTTGGAATATTGCTTCCAAGTTCCGGCCAACCGGATCGGCTCCTACCAATTCAATGGAGCCCAATTGAAGACGATCCAGGAAGTGATCACCCTGGTGGTCTTCGGTTTCTTTTCGGTCCTTTACCTGAAGGAGCCCTTCAGATGGAACTACGCGGTGGGTTTCGGATTCCTGGTCCTGGCGGTTTTTTTCATCTTCAAGAAGTGGTGAGGTCGCGGCAGGGCTCCTGGAATATCACGCCGTCTTCGAGCCGCATCGCGCTGAGGCTCTTCCCCCAGACGCAGCCGCTGTCGAGGCCGGCCCAGTTCTTGCCGACCCTTAAGCCCAAGGCCGCCCAGTGGCCGAAGAGGAGGCGGGCCTCATCCTGGGACCGCTCCGACGCCTCGAACCAGGGGAAGCTGCCCGGCGGCGCCTCCTCGGGAGCGCTCTTGAACTCGAAGTCGAGCCGCCCGTCCGAGCGGCACATCCGAATCCGGGTGAAGATGTGGAGGATGGCCGCCTCGCGCTCGGCGCCGCTTAGCTCGTCCTTCCAACGCCGCGGACGATAACCGCTCATTTCCTTGAGCGTCTCTTCGAAATCTTGTCCCCGGATCGCGGCCTCGGCTTCGCGAGCCAGGGCTTCGGCCTTGGCCAGATTCCACTCCGGCGCCAATCCGCCGTGGACCATCGCATGGGCGCCTTCGCGGTAGAAGATCGGCTGATTTTTCAACCAGCCGAGCAAGGCATCACGGTCTTCGGCCTTCAGGACCGGATCGAGGGTGTCTCGGGCCTTGGCTTGGGCGATCCCGGCGGCCCGGGAGAGCAAGTGAATGTCGTGGTTGCCGAGCACCGCTCGAACCCGATCGCCCAGCGCCGAGGCCCAGCGCAAAACTTCCAAGGAGCGGGGCCCGCGGTTCACCAAATCGCCGAGCAGCCAGAGCTTGTCCCGCGCCGGATCGAAACCAATTTTTTCGAGGAGCTTTTGTAAAGTGAGATAACAGCCTTGGATGTCGCCAATCGCGTAAGTGGACATAAGTGGAGCTCTCTATATAGGATGGAAGGCGATGAAAGGCACGCGCCATCTGAGTCGGC
>JBIOXX010000102.1:0-2294 GCA_044869875.1 bacterium
ATCTTGGTGGGATCCTGTTGGCTCGCTTTCATTTGCCGAATTTCCGCCCTCATCCGGTCAAGCTGCTCACGATCTTCGCGGATTTGGTTGCCGATCATGACGCTGGCGCCGGTTCCCACCGTGGCGAGTTCGAATTTAATGACGATGCGCTGGGTGCTTTCCACCTCTCGCTTTTGGACTACTCCGTTGGCATCGGTATAAGTTTCCACGGTCTTATTCTTCACTAAGACCGTCAATTCGCCGCTCTTTTGGTCGGGACCGAATTTCAATCCTTTGACAATCTCAAACTCCCTGCGGCCCTCCATTTTTTTGACCAGCTCCTGCGCCTTTTCCACGTTGGCAACCTTGACATCCATTCGGACCAGGTCTTTTGCCGGGACTCGGCTAAAGTCGTCGGCGTAGGCGCCTATTTTCTCCGGCGGAGAGAAATTCAATTGATAGGTGAAATCCGGCTTTCCATCGGATATTTGCCGGGATTGCTGAAGGGAGGAGAATTCTTCCACGCCAAGGAATATCTCCAGCGGAGCGAGTTTCGCCTTCATCTCCAGAATGGCCCGAGTATGGGACCGCTCCATCCGGTGATATTTCGAACCGTGCAGCTTTTCCCCTTGCACTTGAACTTCGTCCCATTTTTTATTGAGCGCCTGACGCCGCTCCATGGTGGGTTTTTTGCGATAATTTTTTTCGAGCGCGCGATACTCACTCCATAGGGTTTCCAGTCCGCCGAGGTCTTTTTGAAATTCCTTGGCCTCCGTTCCCCATGAATCCCTTCGCTCGGCGAATTGTTTCAAGGTCTCCCTGGTTTCCACCGAATGATAGTAGTCGAAGAGCTCGCCGACGAGATGTTCCCCGGCCTGACGAGTGCCGGTGGCGAGGTGGCTAGCGTTTTCGGGATTGGGGGCACTCCAGATGAAATCGAGGTCGCCGAGCTTGAGCCCCATGCCGTCCTTAAGCTTTAGGCCCTCCTTCGGTACGTCCACCGGCTTGCCGTCGACATGATATCGAATCTTTCCCTGTTTGGGAACGAGGCCGAAGCCCCCGTCGCTCCTTGGCACCACGTCTACCGCCCAGTCCTCGCCCGGGATCTTCTTGTCCGCGCTACTCCAGCGAATCGTCTTATCGGAATTGGCCTTGATGCTGAAGGCGTCGAGTCCATCCACCGAATGCAAGAGTCCCGCGAGTTCTGCGGTTTCAATGGTTTTCGAGCCCTCTGTCGGCTGAGTAGGAGTAGGAGTCGGAGTTCGTTTGCCACCGGCCCCCTTCACGGTTCCGTCGGAGAGGGGAACTTTCACCCGATCCGCCGCGCCGCTCCTCGCAGCTGCCACCGTAGGTTCTCCGTCGGAGGTCGTCGGTGTTGCCTCCATCTTTTTTCCACCCTTCTTCCCAGGGCTCTCGACTTTGGTGGTTTCCTCCTCGCGGGAAGCCACGACTACCGACTTCGTTTTCGCCTTCTTCGCCGGTCCTAGCGCATACTGGCTACCGTCCTTGTTGAGATAGGTCATGGTGCCGCCGATGCGCAAATGCTTCTCCAGGTCAAGGGCGACCCTTGGCCAATTCCCGTCTTCGGGATTGGTCTCGCCGCGGGCCACCGACTCGAAATGCTTGAGCAGGAATTCCCGGTGGGCCTGGTATTCGGGGCTGCCGGGTTTGTATCCGGCCGTTCTCAGCACGCGGTCCGCCATCCCTTCCATCGCGAGCTTTTGATTATCTGCGCTGAAATGTTCGGTGTTGGCCCAGAACAGGACTTCGTCATTCAAGGAGGCGAATTTCTTTGCAGTCTCCTTTTGCGCACCCGAGCCCTCGACCTCGCTGACCTCGATGCGTTCCACGCTTTGGTCCTTGATCTTAAATCCCACCCGGCCCTCGAGGATGCCTTGTAAGTCGGCGTTCCAATCCCGCTTGCCTTCCTGCCGGGCAGACCACCGGAACAGCGCGACCTTGGCCGACAAGGAGAGGTCTCCTTGCAGGAGCGCAACCTGGTTGATGTCGGCCATGTTATGGTTGGCGTGTGCCTCCATATTCATCAAGGTGGCAGCGAAAGAATCGAAGTCGGGCGAAGCCCGCATCGCGTCCACCAACAGGAGGCCGCTCAATTGCTTGCCGGCCGCGGTGTCGCTGAAAGGCGACTTGGGATCGCCCGCGATCTTTTCCACCACATTGCGGATTAATTCCGGCCGCTGGGCCAACACTTCGCCAAATTTCGCCAGATCGTCGGAACTCCAGCCCTTCTCCAGGGCGATGGCCACTAATTCCTTGGCCAGGTTTTCCTGACCCGGGACCTTGCTCATCCCGAC
>JBIOXX010000103.1:0-2320 GCA_044869875.1 bacterium
GGTCCTTCATGCCCAAAACCCCCATCACTGTTGCCCATAGCCCCGACAGCGACGACGCCTTCATGTTCTACGCCCTGGCCAAGGACAAGATTGACACCGGCGAATTCAAATTCGGTCATGTGCTTTCCGACATCCAGAGCTTGAACCAAGAGGCGATGAAGGGAACCTACGAGGTTTCGGCGATTTCCTTTCATGCCTTTCCGCAGATTGCCGACCGCTACGCCTTGTTGCCCTCGGGCTCCTCGATGGGCGACCGTTACGGCCCGATGGTGATTGCCCGCGAACCCCATCCGCCTTCGGTGCTTCGCGAGCGCAAAGTGGCGGTGCCCGGTCTCCTGACCACCGCCTTCCTAGCCCTGCGGCTCTATGAGCCGGACATCGATTACGTCGTGATGCCCTTCAACGAAATCCTGCCCGCGGTCGTGGCCGGCAAGGTCGACTTGGGTCTCATCATCCACGAGGGCCAACTGACCTACGCCGAAAG
Organism: bacterium; assembly: GCA_044869875.1. Classification (GTDB taxonomy): domain Bacteria; phylum UBA10199; class UBA10199; order DSSB01; family DSSB01; genus DATEDP01. The sequence goes on from JBIOXX010000103.1 coordinate 485, forward strand.
CGGCCTTCACAAGATCGTCGACTTGGGCGAATGGTGGTTTCAGAAAACCGGCGGTCTGCCGTTGCCGCTCGGTGGCAACGTGGTTCGCAAGGACTTGGGCGAGGAGAACTGCCGCAAGGTTTCCGACATCCTCAAGAAGGCCATCCAGTACTCGCTGGATCACCGGCCCGAAGCCCTGGAATACGCCCTGACCTTCGCTCGGGGCATGGATCCCAAGACCGCCGACCGCTTCGTCGGGATGTACGTCAACGAGCTGACCGTCGACTACGGCGAACGCGGCCGGACCGCGCTTCGCCGGCTCTTCGAAGAGGCGGTGGCCGCCAAGCTCCTGCCGAAGATGCCGCCGCTGACCTTCGTCGGCGACTAATCGTGCTCCTGCAGCCAATTTAAGATCTGGGGAAAAACTTCCTTGGGCGCGTTTTTGCCGAGCACCAGGTCGATGTGGCCGTAATCGTGCTCGTGGCCCCGCGACTTGCCGAAGACCATTAGGGTTTTCTTTTCGCTGGGGATGCGGCGGAAGGCCAGCCGGATGTCGGCTAGCGGCGTAAAGCTGTCGACCGAGCCGGCCATCATCAAGATCGGCATCGTCATCGAGGTGAGGCTTTGGGTGTAGTCGATCTTCTTATCGCGGCTGGCGAAGTAATTGTGATTCAGCCAATCGTGGATTTGGAGGATGAGGCTCGAAGGCACGCTTTCGACCGCGTGGCGCATGATCTCGACTAAGATCTCGCGGGTCATGTTGTCGCGGGAGAAGAGGGCATTGCCCTCCAGGCCCAAGAGCAAATCGACGAAGCGCACCGCCACCCGAGAGAGAGTGCGATAGGGCAGCTTGGGAAACAATTTGATGATCCGGTCGAAGCGGTGGGTCACCTGGAAGTAGCCCGGCCGCGAGGCCGTGGTCACCGGCGAGGCGATGGTGATGAGGCTGCGCAAAATTTGGCTCTTCTTGTAGAACTGGGCGAAGGGAAAAGAGAGCAGGCCGCCCAAGCTGTGGCCGATCCAGTGGATTTTCTTAGCGCCGGTTTCCTTCAGGACGGTGTCGACGGCCGCCGGCAGGTCGTGGAAGACGTAGTCGTCGAAATACCAACTGAAGGCGGTGAACGGCCCCTTCTTGCTCAGCCCCGAGCCCCGCAGGTCGACGATCCAGCAATCGAAGCCGGCCTTGCTCAGATAATGAGCCAGGCTTAGGTCCTTGATCGGGAAATCCATGTTGCGGTAATTACTGGCGAGGCCGTGAACGAGCAGCACCGGATGGCGCGATTTTTTGCCTGGGTGGTGGTGGATGGCGATTTTCCATCCGTCCTCGGTTTTGGCGTAGTGGACGTTGGGCTTTGAGCTGTGTTCCTTGGCCATGAATCCTTACACGGGGGACGCTGCATTCCCTCGAAAATTGCGTTGTTTGCCTAAATAAATCGTGTTAGTCGCCAAGGCAAGACATATAAGACCCTAGCGATTCTGCGGTCTTGCAGCGCATAGGCATGTAATAGGAGCTGATTTTCCGATGGCCGATAAGAACGACAAGTTAGCCCAGCAACCCGATGGAAAGTTTTACGTCGACAGCCAGTGCATCGATTGCAACCTCTGCCGCGAGACCGCTCCCGATAACTTCAAGCGCGATGATGACAACGGATATTCTTACGTGTACAAGCAGCCCCTTTCGCCCGAGGAAGACAAGCTTTGCCAGGAGGCCTTGGAGGCCTGCCCGGTCGAGGCCATCGGCAGCGACGGGGCGTCATCCTGAGCGAAGCGAAGGATCTATTACTGCCTTGGTGGGTATGAGGTCCTTCGCTACGCTCAGGATGACGGGTGGCTTAAGGCACGACTTCAATCATCCGT
>JBIOXX010000104.1:0-7512 GCA_044869875.1 bacterium
CGGCAATAGCGGGGTGATCTTGCGGACCTTCGACGGTAGCCTGAGCTGGACCGGGATCGCACTTCCGGCCCAAGTCGATCTCCAAGCCGTGGTTTTCGCCGATCCCCAGACCGGCTGGGTCGGCGGCGCCTTGGGCTCCATTTACAAGAGCACCGACGGCGGACAGGCCTGGAGCCTGCGTTCCACCGGAACCCAATCGATGATCTTCGATCTCTGGCTGATCGATGGCCAGCGGCTCTGGGCGGTCGGCGTCAACGGCACGGTCTTGTTCAGCGGCGATGGCGGCGAGACTTGGGCGCCTCATGGGCCGGGCTCGGTGCCCAACGACCTTCACCGGATTTTCTTCCAAGCCGACGGCTTGACCGGAATTTTGGTCGGTAACCAATACGTCGCCCGAACTTTCGACGGCGGCGACAATTGGGAAAATCTGACGCCGAATTTGCCGGCGCCACTCGTCGATTATAACGATTTGGCGGTGATCGGAAACACCGTCGTCGTGGTCGGCGACGAGGACACCATCCTGCGGAGCGACGATTTCGGGAGCAGCTTCGTGCAGCTGTCTTTGTGAGCCTTCCGGTGCAATGCTTGCAAATTCTCGGTTAAGGGGAATAAGGTCAACCGACGGGTAGGATCTCCCAGCCAAAGGAGGCCGCCATGAAAAGGTTGCTGATCGCCGCTGTCCTCTGCCTCGCGCCCTGTGCTGTGGCCAAGGCCGAGACGGTGCTTGAGCTTGCAAGCGCTAAATCCCCGGCCTTTGGATCGGCTCTCGAGATTTCGGGCCTCGCCGCCATGTTGAAGGGCGGCGGCGCTTTCACCATCTTCGTTCCCAGTTCCGCGGCCTTCGCCAAATTAAACGATAAATTAATGAATGACCCCGAGCGGCTGAAGGCGGTGCTGGCCTATCACATCGTTCCGAGCAAGGTCACCTCGACCGAGCTGAAACAGATGGTGGCGGCCAAGACGGTCAATGGCAAGGAGCTGAAGGTTTCCTCGAAAGGCGAAAGCATCGAGGTCGGCAAGGCCAAGGTGCTACAAGGCGAAGCCGTCGCAAGCAACGGCCTGGTCTACACGATCGATGCGGTATTGATGCCCTAAGGGAATTATTCGGCGCCGCGAATTCCGACGTTGGCGTCGGCGTCGTTGGCGTCGCGGAATTGGAAGAGCAGCTTCACGAGCTCTTCCTTGGGCTCGTAGTTTTGGCCGGCCGGAAAGCCGTCGCCGTCGCGGTCGGCATAGGGATCGCCGAGCCTCACCTCGTTCACCGGAATCTCCTCGATCGAGGAGCCGAGCTTCTCATTGATCGCCTTGATCCAGAGGTTGGCGGTGATGGCGTGGCCGCTGTGGCTGAAGTGAATGCCGTCGAGGCTGAAGAAACCGCCCTTGCCCCACTCGTTGGTATAGGTCTGAGAGCCGACGTTGAAGGGCGATTTGAGCTGGGAGTAGAAATCGATCAGGGTGAATTCCTTGGCTTCGGCCAGCTCGGCGAGCACGGCGTTGAGAGCTTGAACCCGGTCGCGGATCAGTTGGGCTTCCTCGCTGGTCATCACCGAGGCGTCGTTGAGACGCTCGTTCACGCTCTGGTCCCAATCCTTATCCTTCAAGAAATCGTCGTAGAGGTAGAGCGCGGCCGGCAGGCTGATCTTGGCTCCGGCCGGCACCTTGGCCGTCGGGATGGTTTTGCCGGTCCAGGCATGGACGGTCGCCGGCGAAACCAAGTAGGCGATTTGGGGAATCTCGGGGATGTTGCCGATGAAGACCTTGGCGCCGGTCTCGGCCAGGGCGGTGAAAGCCGGCTCGAGGTTGGCCCGGAACTCTTCGGGCGAGGTCATCGCTTCGTTGATCGCGGCCGCGGTGTAATTCTCGTTGCCATCTTTGAGCACCGCTCCCAACACGTCGTTGTTGCCGATCCAGAGGGTGATGATCTTGGGGATGGTATCCTCGCCGTCCTTCCAGGTCTCGGCCAGCCAAACGGCGGCGTCGAGTTGGCTGGTTTCGCCATTGTGATGCTCGGCATCGGCGATGGGGAAGAGGATTCGCTCGTGCAGCGGGGCATCGGCGGCCGGCGCTTCGGTGGCCGAAGCCTTGGAGCCGCTCAAGCTGGCCGAATCCTCGCCCGAAACCCCGAGGATGGTCGGGACATTGTCGGGGTTCTTACGGGAGCCGTCGACTTCGAGCAAAGGCATGGTCAGGCCGGTGCCATAGGCCTTGGAGACCTGCTTGGCGACGAAAACCGCGTAGCTGTAAGGCTGAGTATAGGAGTTGGCGGTTCCGTCCTGGACGCCCATGGTCAGGCTGTCGCCCAAGGCGATGTAATTGAACTTGGGCAGGGTCAGGGCCGAGCCGGTATCGGTGTCGGTATCTTCAGGGTCGACGGTCTTGGCGCCGGGGTTCAATAGATCGCAACCCAGGAGGGTGAGGGCCAGGAGCAGAAAACCGAGGAATCGGATGGGCTTAACCATAGATATACCTTCGAAATTTGGGCACTTTTTTGGAGTCCTCGGGCTTATCGTCATCACCGGAAAGGAATTGCGAGAATTTTTGTGGAGGTTAAGCAGTTTTGCTTAGTCGTCACATAGGCTTTTGCCCGTTTGACGGACCTAAAAAAATGGTGCTAGCGTGAAGGGCCGTGCTTAAGAGTTGGGGACATTTTTATGTTAGCCAATGCGTCTCCATCCAGTTCCGTCGCCGAGAATTCCTACCACGAATTTTACGCCGACAATTTTGAGCCCCGTTCCCACTACCGGTTGCTCTGGGAGCATATCCGCCGGGTCGGCCAAGGCGGCCTGGCCCAGAAGAGCCGGGAAGCCCATCTCGCCCTCAACACCGAGGGCGTGACTTTCACCGTCTACAGCGAGCAAGCCGAGGGCATCGAGCGGGTTCTGCCCTTCGATGTCATTCCCCGGATCATCCCGGCCGCCGAGTGGGCCGGTCTGGAGCGAGGCCTCAAGCAGCGAGTCCGGGCGCTCAATCTTTTTCTCAAGGACATCTATCACGAGCAGAAGGTGCTGAAGGACGGAGTGATTCCGCCGGAGCTGATCTACCAGGGCAAGGATTTCCGCCGCGAAGTTTTGGGCATCGATCCGCCCCACGACATTTACACCCACGTCAGCGGCATCGACTTGGTCCGCGATCAGGACGGCGGCTACCTCGTCCTCGAGGACAACCTCCGCACGCCCTCCGGCGTCTCCTACCTGATCGAGAACCGGATCTTGGAGCGCCACATCCTCTCCGAATTTTTCGCCAAGCACCGGGTCCGCCGGGTCGAGCATTATCCAACCCAGCTCCTCGAGGCCCTGCGCCACGTCGCGCCCCGCGGCCCCGGCGAGGCCGAAGTCGTGGTGCTGACGCCGGGCATCTTCAACTCGGCCTATTACGAGCACACCTTCCTGGCCAAGGAGATGGGCGTCGAGCTGGCCGAGGGCCGGGACATGGTGGTGAAGAACAACATCGTCTACCTCAAGACCACCCGCGGCCTCCGTCGGGTCGACGTGGTCTATCGCCGGGTCGACGACGAATTCCTCGACCCGCTCCATTTCAGCCCCGATTCGGTTTTGGGCGTGGCCGGCATTCTCAACGCCTGGCGGGCCGGGAACGTCGCCATCGTCAACTCTCCCGGCAGCGGCATCGCCGACGACAAGGCGATCTATCCCTTCGTCCCCTTTCTGATCCGTTACTATCTCGGCGAGGCGCCCTTGCTGAAAAACGTTCCGACCTTTTTGATGATTCGCCCCGAGGATCGGCAGCGGGTCCTGGACGACATCGGAAACATGGTGGTCAAGGCGGTCAGCGAGTCCGGCGGCTACGGCATGCTGATCGGGCCGGCGGCCAGCCCGGCCGAGCGCGAAGAATTCAAAAAACGAATTTTGGCCAACCCCCGAAACTACATTGCCCAGCCGGTGGTCCCGCTCTCCCGCCACATCTGCTATTTGGACGGCGAGCTCGGCTCGCGGCACATCGACCTGCGGCCCTACGTCATCTACGGCAAGGACATCGAGGTCGTCCCCGGCGGCTTGACCCGGGTTGCGCTGCGCAAGGGTTCGCTGGTGGTCAACTCCTCCCAGGGCGGCGGAAGCAAAGATACCTGGGTGTTGGCCGAGTGAGGAATTCATGCTGAGTCGCATTGCCGATAGTTTGTATTGGATGTCGCGCTACCTCGAGCGGGCCAACAACGCCTCGCGCCTGGTCGGCATCAACCTCGTCCATTTGGTCGAGGCCGAGGACGTCATTTCCGAACCCTCGCAATGGCGGCCGCTGCTCAGCATCGCCGGCCTCGAATCGACCTATGCCGAGCTCTACCCCGGCGAGGAGATCCGCGGCGAACGGGTCGTCAACTTGATCACCCGCGAAGCCTCTTATTCTCACTCCATCCTCAATTGCCTTCGCCAGGCCCGGGAGAACGCCCGCTTGGTCCGCGACCGCCTTTCGAAGGAGATGTGGGAGTGCATGAACGAGATGTGGCTGAGACTGAACGTGCGGCTCCGCGGTCCGCTGCCCTTGGAGGAATGGCCCGAATTCCACAAGTCGGTGCGCAACGGCGTCGCGCTGTTTCATGGATTGACCGTCAGCACCATGATGCGCGGCGAGGGCTTCGATTTCGTCCAGCTCGGCACTTTCCTGGAGCGGGCCGACATGACGGCCCGGATCCTCGACGTTCGTTACCATCTCTTGCTGCCAGACATCTCGATGGTCGGCTCGCCGCTCGATTATTATCAATGGGCCGCCCTCCTCAAATCGCTCTCCGGCTTCGAGGCTTACCGCCGCAAGGTCCACGCCGGCTTTCGGCCGATCGACGTCGCCGAGTTCGTGATCTACGAGCGCGATTTTCCGCGCTCGTTGCGCTACAGCGTCGAGCGGCTCTATTCCTCGCTCCAAAGCCTCGGAGCCTCGCCCTTGCAGCAGAGCTCGATCGCCCTGGTCGGCGACTTGCTCGAGGAATGGGAGCACACCAATATCCAAGAGGTCTTTTTCGACAAGGGCCTCCACGAGTTTTTGCAAGGTTTCTTGAAAGTCGCTTCCGAGCTCCATGCGGCATTGAACAAGGACTTCTTCACCGCCTACGTCTCGGAGATGGAATGCGTTTAAAGATCGAACATCGCAGCACCCTTCACTTCGAAGCCCCGGTGGTCGAGCAGCATTGCGAGCTCCGGCTGAAACCTCGGGAAAACGAGTACCAAAAGGTCTTGAGCCATCGGATCGAGATCGAGCCCCGAGCCGAGGTCTACGAATTTCGCGACGCCTATGGGAATCAGGTCCAGTCTTTCGGCATCATTCCGCCCCATCAAAAACTGGAAATCCGTTTCAGCGCCGAGGTCGAGAATTTCTTGGAGAATCCCTTTAACTTCATCCCGCCTTCGCCGGCCGAGGAGCAGAATCAGCTCAAAGGCTTGCTGAAGGCCGATCCGCTGCTTTTTGATTTCTCGCTGTCCCGAAGCGAGCAAGTGCCCGACCTCATGGCCACCGGCCTTGCGGCGGCGCGGCCAGCCTTCGATCCGAATAAGAACATCCTGCCCCAGATCCAAGAAGCCATGACCTGGATCCTGGCGACCCTCAAATATTTGCCCGAGAGCACCGACGTCCACCACCCGCTGGCCCAGGTCTTGGAACGGGGTTCCGGCGTTTGCCAGGATTTTTCTCACCTGCTTATCGCCTTGCTGCGGGGCTGGGGAATTCCGGCGCGCTACGTGATGGGCTATCAATACCTTCAGGAAGACGACGACAAACCATTGGCCACCCATGCCTGGACCGAGGTCCTGGTTCCCAACGCCGGCTGGCGCGGCTTCGATGCCACGACCGGTCTCTTGGCGGACAACTCGTACTTGCCGGTCGCGGTGGGCCGCGATTCCCGCGACGCCGCGCCGCTCCGGGGTTCCTATAAAGGCGGAGCCGCCGGCTTGCCGCCCGAAGTTCATTTACAAGTGGCGAGCGCTCAGTAAAAATTCATCCGATGTTCCAGGTAATCCAAGATTCCCTTCTCAAGCTCGAGCTACCCTACCAAGAGGCCTGCGCCCTGCAGCGGACCAGCTACATCGGCGGCGATGGCCCCAAGGTTGGCATCGTTTCCGGAATCCATGGCGACGAGATCGAGGGCCTCTATGTCTGCCACCGCCTGGCTCAGTGGCTCGAGGAATTGGCCAAGACCAATCCCCAGGCCTTACTCGGCCGAGTCGAGCTCTATCCGGCGATGAACACCCTCGGCCTCGACACCTTGCAGCGCTTGGTCCCGGTCTACGAGGTCGATCTCAACCGCAATTTCCCGGGCGACGCCCGGGGCGTCTTTCCCCAGCGCATCGCCGCCGCGGCGATGAAAGCGATGGACGGCTCGGCGCTGGTGATCGACATCCACGCCAGCAATATCTACCTCCGCGAGATTCCCCAGGTCCGGATCAACGCCGAGTTTCAGGATAAACTGGTGCCGCTGGCCCAGAAGATGAACCTCGACGTGATCTGGCTTCACGGCGCGATGACCGTCCTCGAGGCCACCATCGCCCACAGCCTCAACGCCAATGGCGTTCCCTGCCTAGTCGTCGAAATGGGCGTCGGGATGCGGCTGACGCCGGCGTTCACCGAGCAGCTCGTCATCGGCATCCTCCACGTTTGGCGCGATCTCGGCGTCCTGGCCAATGATCTGGAATTGCCGGAGCTGACTCACGCGCCTTTCTTGGCCGACGGCGAAAACGTTCACTACCTCAATGCCGACACTTCCGGCCTCTTCGTCCCGGCGGTGGAGCATTGGACCTCGGTCAGCAAGGGCCAAGTGCTGGGCCGCATCGTCTCGCCTTTTCAGGGCGGGGTTCTCGCCGAGGTCCGTTCGCCCTGCGACGGCATCCTCTTCACTCTGCGCGAATACCCGCTGGTCTACGAGGGCTCGCTGATGGCCCGCTTGATGGAGGTGAAGCCGTGACCCCGCCTTCGTTGCTCCACATGAGCGCACCGCTGCGCGAGGACTTCGACATTCCCTTCCACCGGATCGGAAATCAGGAAGGGCCGCCCGACGTCGCCTTGGTCGGCGGCCTCCACGGCGACGAGCTCAACGGCGTCTTCGTCCTCGGCCGCTTGGCCGACTACCTCCATCGGGTCGAGGCCGGGAAATATCCGGGCTTGAAGCTGAAGGGATCTTTCCTCATCGTTCCGGCGATCAACGTCTTGGGGCTCAACACCCGGATGCGGCTTTGGCCCTTCGACAAAACCGACATCAACCGGATGTTTCCAGGCTACGCTCAGGGCGAAACCACCCAGCGCATCGCCGCCGCGGTGCTCAAGGCGACCGAACCGGCCCCTTTACGCATCGAGCTCCGCAGCTCGAACCAGGATTTGGAAGAAATGCCCCACGTCCGAATCTACGACACCGATCCGGCGGAGCGGAAGGCCGCCGAGGCTTTCGGCCTCGGCACGATCTTGGAGAAGCGGATCGACAAGCTGCTCACCGTCAGCTTGGTCCAAGCTTGGAAGAACGCCGGCGGCTTGAGCTTCGTCCTCCGCGCCGGTCAAGGCGGCGGCCTCCAGCTCGCCTAC
>JBIOXX010000105.1:0-2919 GCA_044869875.1 bacterium
TCGAGCGGGTGAAGAAATCGGAAAGCGGGATGATCCTCAATCCAATCACCCTTTCGCCCAACGAAAAGCTCAGCGCCGCCATCGGTCTGATGGAACAGAACAACATCTCCGGCGTCCCGGTGACCGAGGGGAAGAAGCTGGTCGGCATCCTGACCAACCGCGACATCCGTTTCGAGAAAAATCCCAATCAACCGGTTTCCAACCTCATGACCAAGAAGCTGGTCACGGTTTCCGAAAAAGTCACCTTGGAGGAAGCCAAGGATCTTCTGCACAAGAATCGCATTGAGAAACTCCTGGTGGTCGACGCCAACGGCGACTTGAAGGGCTTGATCACCATCAAGGACATCGAGAAAACCGAGAAGAACCCGCTGGCGGTGAAGGACTCCCGCGGCCGGCTTTTGGTGGGCGCCGCCATCGGCATCGGCGCCGAGGCCCTGAGCCGGGCCGAGGCCTTGGTCAAGGCCGGAGTCGACGTCCTGGTGATCGACACCGCCCACGGCCATTCCAAGGGAGTGCTCGAAGCCGTCAAGGCGGTCAAAGCCAAGTATCCCAAGGTTCCGCTGGTGGCCGGTAATATCGCCACCGAAGGCGCGGTTCAAGACTTGGCCAAGGCCGGGGTCGACGGGGTCAAGGTCGGCATCGGGCCAGGCAGCATTTGCACCACTCGGGTCGTCGCCGGCGTCGGTGTCCCCCAGCTTACCGCGATTCTTCGTTGCGCCAAGGCCGCCCAGGCCCTCGACATCCCGGTGATTGCCGACGGCGGCATCAAGTATAGCGGCGACCTCACCAAGGCCCTGGCCGCCGGCGCTTCGACCGTCATGATCGGCAGCCTCTTCGCCGGCACCGATGAGTCGCCGGGCGAGCTGGTGCTCTATCAGGGCCGCAGCTTCAAAGTATACCGCGGCATGGGCTCGGTCAGCGCGATGACCCAGGGAAGCAGCGACCGCTATTTTCAGGACGACAAGAAGGCCAGCGGCAAGTTCGTTCCCGAGGGCATCGAGGGCATGGTGCCTTCGCGCGGTCCCTTGAGCGACAACGTTTACCAATTGGTCGGCGGTCTGCGCTCCGGCATGGGCTACACCGGCTGCGCCAATTTGCGCGAGCTGCGGGAGAAGGCGAAGTTTGTCCAAATCACCAGCTCAGGCCTGAAAGAATCTCACGTCCACGACGTGGTGATCACCAAGGAAGCTCCGAATTATCACATGGATTGATTTCTCCCTCCCCTTTGTAAGGGGAGGGTCGGGGAGGGGTAGAGAGTTAGTATAGGCTCCAGCTTTGGCATCGATGCCGACTCTCTACCTCCCCCTAACCCCCTCCTTACAAAGGAGGGGGAACAGGGAATATGGATAAAGTTCTCATCCTCGACTACGGCTCCCAATACACCCAGCTCATCGCCCGCCGGATTCGCGAGCAAAACGTTTACTCCGAGATTCAGCCCTTCAACGTCAGCTTAGACAAGATCCGCGAATTCGGCCCCAAGGCCATCGTCCTCTCGGGCGGGCCGGCCAGCGTTTTGGGAAAGGATGCCCCGGGTCTCGATCTCAAGATCTTGGAGCTCGGCGTTCCGGTTTTGGGGATTTGCTACGGGATCCAACTGCTGGCCCACCATTTAGGTGGCAAGGTCACGCCCTCCAGCAAGCGCGAATACGGCCGAGCTACCCTCAAGGCCTACACCTCAAGCCCCTTGTTTCGGGGAGTGAAAGCCGAGAGCGTCGTCTGGATGAGTCACGGCGATAGCCTCGAAAAGGTGCCGGCGGGTTTCGAAAAGATCGGCGAGAGCGACAACACCCCGTTCTGCGCCGTGGCCAATGTCGAAAAGAAGATTTACGGCGTCCAATTCCATCCCGAAGTCGTGCATACCGAAGAAGGCGTGCAGATTCTCCATAACTTTCTTTTCCACATCGCCGGCCTGAAGGCCGATTGGAACATGAGCGCCTTCCTCGCCACCGAAAAGGAAAAGATCCGCCGCCAAGTGGGGAAGGGCAAGGTCATCTGCGGCCTCTCCGGCGGAGTCGATTCGACCGTGGCGGCCATCCTGATCCACGAGGCGATCGGCGATCAGTTGGAATGCATTTTCATCAACAATGGATTGCTGCGGAAGGGCGAGGCTCAAAAAGTTCAAGACACTTTCCGTGAACATTTCAAGATCAAGCTCCATTATGTTGACGCCACCGACCGCTTTCTCGATCGGCTCAAGGGCGTGACCGATCCCGAGCAGAAGCGCAAACTGATCGGCAATGAGTTCGTCTACGTCTTCGAAGAAATGGCCAAAGGCATCGAAAATGCCAAATTCTTGGCTCAAGGAACCCTCTATCCCGACGTGATTGAAAGCGTCTCTTTCAAAGGTCCCTCGGCCACGATCAAGAGCCACCACAACGTCGGAGGCCTCCCGGAGCGCATGAAGTTTGCGCTCGTCGAGCCCTTGCGCGAGTTGTTCAAGGATGAAGTGCGGGTGCTCGGGCGGGATTTGGGTCTCGAGGACGAGTTCGTCATTCGCCAGCCGTTCCCCGGACCTGGTCTCGCGGTGCGCATCATTGGGGAGGTCACGCGAGGACGGCTGCAGTGGCTGCGCCTCGCAGACGCGATTGTGGCGGAGGAGATTCGCGGGGCCGGACTGTACAGCTCGTTGTGGCAGAGTTTTGCCGTGCTGTTACCCGTGCAGAGCGTGGGCGTCATGGGAGACGAGCGCACCTACGAGTACACGATTGCGGTCCGCGCGGTCGAAAGCCGCGACGGCATGACAGCGGACTGGGCACGACTGCCACACGATTTGCTGGGACAGATCTCGTCTCGAATCGTGAACGAAGTGAAAGGGATCAATCGCGTGGTGTACGACATCAGCTCGAAGCCTCCGTCCACCATTGAATGGGAATAAGCGCTATCGCGTGTCAGAGTTGGAGGTAGGGTTGGAATTAGGGT
>JBIOXX010000106.1:0-3990 GCA_044869875.1 bacterium
CCTGTGGCAAAGGCGGCGGGGACTGGAACGATCCTTCGAGCACGCCATCGCTGCGCTGCGCGCCTGGCTCGATTTATGATGCGCAGCTTCAGAAGTGTATTAAGAACCATTATTGATAATGGATCGCGAATACTTCACAAATTGAGCAAAAATTCCCTTCACGCGCCCCCGAGGCAAGACCTCTTACAAAAAAAACTAAAGTATTTCTGTATACTTACCGTCGAGTCTCGGTAGGCACGCAAATTGCTCTCTTCCATATGGGAAGGCGCGTCTATGTACCCAATGTTCTCATTCTCCTTTATCAGCTACCTCGTCGGACGCTGGGGCTTGAGTCCCTCGGACACCAAAGCCTGCGAAGAAAAAGCTCCAGCACCGCCACAAGAATGCCGGGAATGGAAATCCCCTTGGCTCGAGCCCTTTGAAAAACAATCCTGCGACCTGAAACGATTGGAAGGAAGCCCCAAAATCGACCTCTCGGGAACGTCAACGATCGCTTCCAAGGATGCCCTGACTTCCGACTACCTCAGCGGTTTGGCCAACCGAGCGGAATTGCTCTACGGGAAAGAAGAACCGGACTTCGTCCAGGAATATCGAGAATACCTCGAGCTGAGCGCAAGCACTCTGGACTCTCAAGATAAAACCCCAGACCTTGCGAGCCTGAAAGGTCTGGTCCGATCGCCCGAGGATTATCGGGCCAAGGGTTTTCTCAACTTGCCGAAGAGGCCGGAGAACGCGCTGAGCGGCAGCCAGTTCATGGAAAAAGTTCTGGGCGTTGACTTGAAGGAGTTCAAGAAGAATCCGCGCCAGCTGGGATCGCTCTCGAAGATCGAAAGGGAGAACGCCATTCTCGAACAGATCGAGCTCGGCAACATCCCCGATTTCTTGCGGCGCCCCAAGGCGGTGGTGATCAAGGGACCGGATGGCGGCGAGGTGAAAACCTACGTCATGCCCGACTATATCGCGATAGGTTCGAATGAAGATTTCGTCCGCGTGCCTTTGTCTCCGATCCTCGCCCAAGCGCTGGCTCGCAAGTACGACTGGTGCCTTCCCACCAAGACCATCGTCGAGGAGACCTACCAACAAGCCGGAAAACGCGTCGTCGGCCCCTCTTACACCCATCCCGAAGAATTCGAGGCGAACTCGGCTTACCTGGATTCGCCGGGATTTTATCTACGCAGCGACCAAGATATTCAGGCCCAGTTGAAGGGCGTGGCGCCCGGCACCCTGGTAGCGGGCGGGAAGAAAGAGTTGGTCGTTTCTCCCAGCGTCTCAGTGAGGTACGTGGGCGGCAAAGCCGGCGAAGCCATCGACTTCTACGGCCTTTACGACGCCGACGGAATCCCGATCCAACGGACGCCGGGACACGGAAGAGAAGCCGGCTACCGCCACACCGAATATGCACTGGGAGTGCGCTTCGTCAGTCCGGTCATCGTGGTCACGAAGAGCTCCGGCGAAAAGATCGTGATGCGGATGGACAAGGCCTTGCAGGATCCGGAGATCGCCAAAATTTTCAGCCGCGTCGAGCGGACCGAAGACCAGAAGAAAACTCGATCCACCGCCCTCGACGGCCCCTTCGATCCGAATACCGCCTACCGCCAACGCCCGGTTAAAGGGCAAGACCTGCCGCAAGCCCCGATCGGCGCCTGAGGACTCTCCCGCCCTCGGTCTTTACGGTGGCATGCTCGTTTTCAATCCCTCAGCATGAAAAGGGCCATGGCGTTCAAACCTCCATCATGGGAGATGCCGGCACTCCTGCAAACCACGCAGCGATTGAATCTGCAGGAAACTTCCCTTCTCATCTAGGCGCCTATGCCTATAATGAAGGAAGTGATGAGCTAGGGCTGTCCTAAGGAGGGCGATATGAATTTCAGACTCAGTTTGGCCATCTCCCTTGCGGTGATGAGCTTGGTTTCCATTTCTTTCCCGCCATCGGCGCATGCGGCCATTACGGCCGCCGATTTCTGCAATTCTCCCCGCTTCAAAGCGATCGTCGATGCCGTGAACTGCCAACGGACCAATTGCGGCGATGAAGGAAAGTTGGCCGACTACCCCTTCATTTGCACCCAAGTCGATCCGACGGATGCGAGCCGCCTCGGAGCCGACGCCATCCGCATCGACACCAGCGAAGACACGAGAGCGGGAGCGCTCACTCGGGTCAATGACAGCTATCCGCTGCTCGAAGCGCTCGTTTCAATGCGGGTGGATCCGCCGCCGAAGCTCATCGAGCTTTCGCCTTGCGAATGCCTCGCCACGATCGAAGCCAAGACCAAATGCGGGATCGAGCAATGCCCGCCGGAAAAACCGGCCGAGCCCCCTCCGGCGCCGCCGGCGGAAGCACCGGCTCCGCCCAAGGCCCAAACGCCCGAGCAAGCCACGGCGGGAAATAACGGCCAAGTCGCACTTAGCGGCGGCGGCCTTTGCTCGATGGGCCGCGGCGATCCCAGCCAGTCGCGGATTTGGGCCTACTTGGGCCTTTTGAACGGATTACTGCTAATGGGTTGGCGCCGAAGAAATCGCATTTAAATATTTGATCGATTGCGGTTGGCGAGAATTCAGTGCTAAAATTTCAAAAGAGGATATGGGAACGTCCGGGGATATACGCTTTCAACCTTCCTTAGCCGTCTTTCTCGTAATTGGGATGGCGCTCTCTTCCCTTGTATTTGCCCAGCCCGCCCCCGAAGGCTATGTTCCGCCGCCGCCGGCTCCGGCCGCGCCGCCCGCCCCTCCGGTCGAACCGGAAGCGGCCGAAGGCACTTTTCCCCGCTTTTATAAAGACCTCTACGAACTTTGCACCCATGCCTCGAGGGAAATGGGACTTCAGCCCTGCGGCAGCGCCGTCCAGTATTGCATGAACGAGACTTTTTCCTGCTACCGGAGCGCGGGCTGCACCCTGAGCAAAGACAATCCTCCCAAAATTGAATGCAAGACCCGGCAGCCGAGTTGCGGGCCGCCGGATGTCACGGAGCTGATGGCGATCTATCGAGGGCGAGGAAATGTCTGCTCGGAGCTTCCCAATCCGCTCGACGTGGCGGGCTGCGGCAATGCGATCACCGAGCTTGGCGAGAGCTGCGACGTGTCGAACAAGGCCGACCAAGCCTCTTGTCCGGCGGATTGCGGCATCGTCGCCGGCAGCCGCTGCTGGGACGCTCATGTGGACGCCGGCGAGGAATGCGACGCCGGGATCCAAAATGGAAAGCTCAGCGCCGGTTGCGATCTGGAATGCAAAAGAATCGCGGCGGCCTCCGGTTCGACGAGCAGCACCGGGAATCTCGGAACGGCGAATTCGAACAGCTCGGATTCCGGCACGACGACTTCGAATTCATCTTCCTCATCCAATGGCGACGGCACGAGGACGCGCAACGGCACGACGACTTCGCCCTGGGGAAGCCTACTCCAGGGGGCGCCCGGCGCTACGGGCCCGATGGGACCGGCCGGACCGCCAGGCGCGACGGGTCCCGCAGGTCCGCAAGGGCCTCCAGGCGAGGCTGGGCCAGCCGGCCCGCCAGGAGCGGCCGGAAGCGGCGGCAGCGGCGGATTTTCCATTCCCCACACCGGCACGCCGACTCTCGGGACCTATTCCAACGCTTGTCCTCCGGGAACGAAGGTGATCGGCAGCGACCAAGGCGGGCAAGTCCAGCTTCCGGATGGCCAATCCAAGAGCCAATGTTTGATTTATTTCGCGAAGCCCTTCGTCAAGGCGCCGGTTTGCGTGGCGAGCATGGGGTTCAATTCTTATTCCGACGACGTTCCGAGCGTATCGGTGTGGACCTCGGCCAGCTACGCCCGCTTCACCATCGCCAAACCGGGAAACGAGTTTTACGCTCCGCTGACGATCAACTACCTCTGCTTCGAAATCCCGGAACCGGGCGTTACGCCTCTTCAGTACTTGGACAACACCTGGTTACGAGCCTCCGACCGCGTGAGTCCGAGCATCCTTCTTTTGGATCGCTAATTAATTTTTTTTGCACCACCGTGTCCACGGCAGGACAC
>JBIOXX010000107.1:0-9245 GCA_044869875.1 bacterium
CAACCGCAACATGGAAGGAAAGATCGCCGACTCCGATTATTTGCAAGCCCTGGAGGAAAGCCTGCCCAGCTTCCTCGACGAGCATCGCCCCGGACTCGTCTTCTACATCGCCGGCCATGACGTTTTGGAACGCGATCCCCTGGGAGAGTTCGGGCTGAGCATCGGCGGGGTCGAGCGGCGCGACCGCTTCGTCTTGGACCTGCTGCGCAAGCGCGGCATCCCCGGCGTCCTGACTTTGGGGGGAGGCTATTCGCTCCAAGCCTGCCAAGCCGCGCTGAATCTAGCTCTGGCGGCGCTGGAGGATCCGGAACCGATGATCTTCGACCCGGCGGCCGAAGCTTCGCCCCAATTCCGCAAGGTCGCCCACGACATCGATCCCAGCGATCCGCAATTCCGCTCCGCGGATAGCTTCAAGCTCAGCGAAGCCGATTTCTGGCCGGAGCTGGGTGCGATGCGATCGCCGGCCGGGGCTCTGGGCTCGCCTTCGGCCTATCAAGTCGAACGGGAAATGGAAAATTGCGGCTACTTCGAAAAATTCCGCCGCCAGGGCCTGGAGGATTTCCGGGTCACCCTGGATTCCGAAGCCAAGGAGAAATACCGAGTCAAGGTCGAGGCCCGCCAAGGCGGCAAGGGCCGGGCCCCGCTTCAAACTGTCGCCGAGTTTCTTTACCCCCCTTTGGAAAAGGGGGGTTGGGGGGATTTTGCGGAGGTCCGCAAATAATACGAGCTCTGCTATTCTGCCACGGCTTTAAATCCCCCCTGCCCCCCTTTTTCAAAGGGGGGTTTTGCGCTTCTTCAGCCGCTTGGGCTCGCGAGCGATGTGGAGTCCTTCTTTCAAGAGCCGGTACTTCTCGTTCAAGGCCGCCTCCTCGTATTCCGGCGAATTGAAATATTCCTTGAGCCGGTCGCTGACCGCGTGGAGCTGATCGCCGGGGACCCAATCGATGAGCTCGCCGCTCTTCAGCTTGAGCCGCTTCTGCTCGATGCAATAACTGGCCGCCGCCAAATCCTTCTTCTTCAAGATCTCGCGCTGGGCCCGGAAACGGCCTTCGACCTTGGGGTCGAGGAAATGAAAGAGCGCCGAAGCCCCAAGTCCAATGTGATAGTGGGAAGGATGGAGCGCTACCCCGTCCATGTCAAAACGCATGCACATCTGGACGAAGACTTCCTGAGCCTCGCCGCCCAGCCCTAAGCCCGGATGCTCTTGACCGGGCAGGAGCTTCTTCTTGTCCGGCAGATTCCCGCGGGGATTTTGCAAGAGCAGCCATTCGATCGAGATCAACTCCAGCTTTCCGCCCTTCAGCGATTTGGGCTGAGGCAGGACCAATTTGCGCAAGATGACCTCACCCAATAGGTAAGCCTTGGGAACCGGATCGTCCTCCCAGCGTCCGGTCACCCGAATCAGCTGGTGGTCGGGCTCGGAGGCGTCGACCGTCACCTTGAGGTCGGTGTAGCCGATCTTGCGGATCTTGGGCAAAATGCCGTAGCGCTCCAAACCCAGCTCGATTCCGTAGGCCGAATAATAATCCAAGATCTTGGTCGTCGAGCCCAAGGGACTGGCGCCGAACAAATCGGCCTCCGAGAAGCTGAACTCGTTTTCCAGCGATAGGTCTTTCTGCAGATCGAGCTTGTTGAGGCTCTTGGAGATTCGATTAAAGCGCTTGTGGAAGTGAGTGTCTTCCTTGAGCTCAACTCTTTCGGGATGGCCGACGATATAGGTCAAAAGATTGGTCGAGCATTGGCAGGCCTTCATGCTGTAGCCGCCGGCGAGAGTCACCACCAAGGGAATGTGGTTTTGCTGGGCCCAATCGACGACGAATTTATCGCGGTCGTAGACGCCGGGAATCGTCATCTCAAAGCCGCCCAGGGGATCGTCGTTCAACACGTCGTGGCCCGCGATATAGAGAACCAGCTTGGGTTGGAAAGCGGCCAGGGCCTTCGGCAAGGTCTCGGCCAGCTTCTTGAGATATTGGCGGTCGGTCGTCTCGTCGGGCAGGGTGAACTCGGTCTTCTTCTTGCGAACCGGCGAGAACTGAGGGCCGTTGAGCGAGTAAATCAGGACTGAGGGATCCTTGGCAAAGGCCGCGGCATTGCCATTGCCGAAATGGTAGTCGAGGTCGGCAATGGCGATCTTCCCCTGAAAGCCGTCCTTGCGGAGCTTGGCGATGGCCACCGCGGTGTCATTGTAAACGCAAAAGCTCGACCCCTTGTCGGGCTCGGCGTGGTGAAAACCGCCGCCCAAATTAATGGCCACCTTCTTCCCGCCCTGCAAAACCGATTTGATCGCCATGATGGTCCCGCCGACGCCGCGGCGCTGAGCGCCGATCAATTCGTCGGTGTCGACTTGGTTCGGCTTGAGGTGAAAGATCCGGCCCAGCGTCTGGACCGACTCCAGCGACTCGAGATAGTCCCGGGAATGAAAAAGCCCCAAGACCGAGAGTCCGACCCAGGGCGCGGGATGGACGTCGCTTAATTCGATGAGCTTTTCGTTCAACAGATGGGAGAGCAGCTTCTTCCCCCGATCGTGAACGAAACCGTGAACTTTGGTGTGTTTTTGAACGGTGCGGCTGTCGTAGCTGGGGTGATACCAGAAGCTGATGTTTCTTTTTCGGCCAACCGCCGCCAGAAAGCGATCGATCAGTTGATTCATCCTAACCCTTCCTCCCCTTGAAACTCGAACCGTATTGTCTCCAAATCAACGCTGGCCGACTAGAGTAAATTTTTTGACACCCGCTATCGCTTGGGGATCCCGGCCGGGCTGGGCTATACTCGGCCCCAGGTTAAGCGAATGAAAAGAACTTCGGCTAGCGCCACGATTTGGATGGCCTCGCCGGCAGCCACCGCCGGCCCCCAAAAGGCGAAGGCCACGACCGTCAACGAGGAGATTCTCCGCCATATCGAATGGGTTTTCGGCGGCCTCGGCCTCGCTTTGTTCCTCTTGGCCGGTTTCCAAGCCTGGCTCCACCATGTCAGCTTGAAATCCCTTTTGGTGATTGGGGTTTTCTCGGTCATCAACTTGGCCGTCTATCACTGGATCCGCCGCCGCCCCGAAAACCAAACTCCGCTGATCTTCCACACCGGCCTCGGCATGTTGCTCTGCCCGGCGGCCTACCTGCTCGTCGACGGCGCGCTCCAGCCCTGGTGGCCGGCCTATGCCATCATGGCGGCCAGCGGCGCGGTGATATGGACCTTGCAGAGCTCGGCCAAGTGGGGCGGAGCTTGCCTGACCCTCTACATGGCCAACATGCTGCTCACGGCCTGGCTCGGGCTTGTCGATCCAACCTGGACCGTGATCATGGTCCAGATCGCGGTCCTCGGCGCCATCGGCTTCCTCCTCGTCGAATTGACCGACATCCTTTCCCAAAGTTTGAGCAAGGTCTATGAGCGCTCGCTTTTTCACCGCAAGGGCAAGGAGGAATTCCAAGAGCTGGCCCGGCTGAAAACCGATTTCTTCGCCAACGTCTCCCACGAATTCCGCACCCCGATCACCCTGACCTTGGGGCCGCTGGAAGCGATTCTCCGCGGCCGCCACGGCGAAATCGGGCCGGAGCTGCGCCACCAATTGGAAGTGGCGGTCCGCAACCAACAGCGCCTGCTCGGCCTGATCAACCAGATCCTCGATTCGGCCAAGGTCGAGGCCAAGGCCATCGAGCTCAGGGCCGCCCGCCAACCCGAAGTCCATCGGCTGATCCAAGAGTGGGTCGAGCCCTTCCGCTCCTTGGCCGAAACCCGCGGCGTGGCCATCCGGACCACGCTCGACCCGCTGGCCCAAGGCATGGAGATTTATTTCGACCGCGAGAAGATCGAGAAGATCCTCTTCAACCTCCTCTCCAACGCGATGAAGTTCACCAAGCAGGGCTTCATCGAGCTCGCCACCGAGGTGCGGGCCGACCGCTTCGTGATGCGGGTCAGCGATTCGGGGATGGGGATTCGGGCCGAGGAACTACCCCACATCTTCGAGCGCTACCGCCAAGCCAAGGGCAGCAGCCAATCGGAATTCGCCGGGACCGGCCTCGGCCTCAACTTGGTGCGTGAATTTACCCGGCTCCACGGCGGCGAGGTCGCGGTCGAAAGCGTCTACGGCCAGGGAACCCGCTTCGAGCTCTGGATCCCGCTGGGCCGGGCTCACTTGAGCCCGGAGCAGATCGTCGAAGCCGGAGAAGAGAACCCCCTCTCCCCTGCCCCTCTCCCGCAAGGGGAGAGGGAGAGAGAATCTGCCGTTTCCTGTCTCGAGCTCAATACCGAGGTCGAGCTCAACCGCGATCCCGACCTTCCCACCGTCGTCTGCGCCGAAGACAACCCCGACCTCCGTTATTTCCTCCGCGACCTGCTCCGCGACAAACACAACATCTTTGTCGGAGCCAACGGCGAGGAAGGCTTGGCCCTGGTCGAGAAATGGCGGCCCGACCTGATTCTCTCCGACGTCTCGATGCCGAAGATGGACGGCATGGAATTTTGCCGGAGAATCCGGGAAAACCCGGAGCTAAAAAACACGCCCTTCGTTTTGCTGACCGCTCGGACCATGACCGAATCGAGGCTCGAAGGCTTGGGCCGAGGCGCCGACGACTACCTGACCAAGCCCTTCTCCGAAGCCGAGCTGCTGGCCCGGGTTCACAACCTCATCACGCTGCGCCGGCAGCAGGTCCGCCTTCAGCGTGAGCTGGCCGCCGCCCGAGCCATCCAGGCCGCCCTCCTCCCGGCCGCGCCCCAACGCTTCGATCGAGCCAGTTTCGACTTCCTCTATCATCCCAGCGAGGAGCTCTCCGGAGATTTTTGCGACGTCATCCACCGCGGCGATTGGATTTATTTCTACGTCGCCGACGTCACCAGCCACGGAACCGCCTCGGCCCAAGTGACTTATTTGCTGAAGGAGATCGTTTCGGATCTGGTCGAACGCGGTTCGGAAGCTCCGCCGCTGCCCGATCTTCTCCAAGAATTGCAGCGTCGCTATGCCTCGCGCCAGCTCGACTACGACGTCGCCATCCAGGTCGCCCGTTACCACCTCGGCCAAAGGCTCCTCCAAGCCGCCCGCGGCGGTGCGCCCTCGCCGCTCCAGGTGAAGCGCGATCTCAGCGCCAAGGTGCTGATGATCCGGCCCAGCCCCTCGCTCTCGCGCAGCTCCGCCGCCGAAGCCTCCTCGATCTCGATCAGCGAGCTTTCGCTGGATCCGGGCGACGCCGTTTATTTCTTCACCGACGGTTGTTACGAATTCCCGGCCGGCAGCCGGGATTACGGCGCCAAGAACTTCCACCAAGCCCTGGCTCGAGCCCACGCGGCCAAGGACTGGAAGCGCTCGCTCCTCGACAGCCTAGCCGCGGCCCACGGCAGCAAGAGCTTCCCCGACGATGTGACCTGTTTGAGAATCATGCCCGAAGAAGAGCCGGGCTAGCCTTTAGGCCTTTTCCCCCATCCTAACCCCTTGCTCATTCCCGTGGATTGACTAACATGGATCTTATTCTCGTTCCGCGGAACATTCCAAGCTATGGCTTTTGAAGCTCGCCAAAACATCGATGTCCTCCTGGTGGGAGAGGCTTTGGCTCGGGAAGCCGTCCCGCTCCTGGCCGAGCTGGGCTGCCGCTATGAAGTCGTTCCGAACCTGGCCGCGGCCGAGAGCCGCCTCCAATCGCGGCCTATCCCCATCCTAATGGCCCAGGATCCGCTCATCCCGGCCATCGTCGCCGCGGCCAATCGAAATTATCCCCAACATTTCATCGACGGATCGCCGCCCAATCTCCGCGACCTTAAGATCACGGTCCAAAAGCTGAAGTCCGGTGAAATTTTCGGAATCGAGCGCTACGATATCCCGGTGCAAGAAAAAACCCAGCTCCATGGCGAAGAATCCCGTTATCCGGCGGTCGACCGAATCAAAGATTTTTTCGGCGCCGCCGGAGTCGCCGGGCGCATCGTCGAAAAGGTCGAGCTGGCGCTCCACGAGCTGATCATGAACGCCGCCCGCCGCCGCGTCCCAGCGAATGGAGAAAGCCCGCCGATAACCTTGGCCTACGGCATCGGAGCCGAGGCCTTGGCCGTCTCGGTCGGCGATCCCTTCGGCGATCTCAGCCAAGAGGCTCTTTTTGCCGCTATCCATCGAGCCGCGGTCGAAAAGTCGGTGGTCGAGGAGCCGGGCCGGGGAGCCGGCTTGGGGCTGTTCCTGAGCCTCAAGGCCTGCGGAAGCCTGGTGGTCAACGTTTCACCCGGTCGATCGACCGAGGTAATCGCCCTGTTCCACCGAGCCAAATCGCTGGGCGAAGCGACCAAGATGGGGCATTCTTTTCACTACTTCCAGGAGCAACCATGAGCCAAAAACTGAACATTGAACGGCGCGACGAAGCGAACGCCAGCATTCTCACGGTGAAGGGGGTCATCGACGAGAATGCCGATTTCAAGACGGCCTTCGCCGGCCTCAAACCCAATATCTCGATCGATCTGGAGGGCGTCGGCTTCATCAATAGCTGCGGGGTGCGGGAATGGGTTCGGGCGGTGCAGGAATTTCCCAAGCAAGCCGAGGTCCAGCTGCTGCGCTGCGCGCCGCGCATCGTCGAACAGGCGAATTACGTCGCCAACTTCACCGGCCAGGGAAAGATCGTCTCCTTCTTCGCTCCTTATTTCTGTCCGAAGTGCCAAAAGGAGCGGACCACCCTGCTCCAAACCGCCGATTTCAAATCCGGCGCCCCGAGCCAGGCTCCGAGCCAGAAATGCCCGACCTGCGGCACCAAGATGGACTTCGACGATCTTGAGGAGGAGTATTTTTCTTTCTTGGATCGGTAATTACCCCAGCAAAGAATCGTTGATCCGGCTCATCTGCTCGGGCAGCAGCTCTTCGGCGATCTTCATCACCTTGGGAATGTCGTGGGTGTCCAAGAGCCCGACCTGGGGAAGGTTGAAATTAACCTCCCAGAGCTCGACGTTGGGATCCTGGAGTAGAACTCGCTTCTGCTCGGCGATGCGGGCCTTGCGCACCAAGTCGGTCAGCTTGGCCGTCATCCGCAAGCTCGGCACCCGCTTCATCAGCCAATTCTCGAAAATTCCCATCGCCGAGAGCTCCGAGCCGAGGTCGACGGCGATCACCAAGAGGCGCTTGCGTTTTTCCAAGCCGGCCTCGCGGTCAAGAATCCATTTTTTGTAGATCGAGAGGGTCGGAACCTCTTCGCCGATGCCGCCATCGCTGTAAGTCCGGCGGCCATTGGAGTCGTCGATGGTTTTGGGCACGAAGAGCACCGGCACCGAGCTCGAAGCGATGATCGCCTCGAGCGGATCGGTTCGATAGATGAAGTCGCCGTAAAGCCCTTCCGGAACCTCGTGAGGCGTCAGGACGTCGGTTTGGTTGGTTTCGAGGTTATAGGCCAGCATGTAGCAAGGCACCTTGCCCTTCTCCAGCTTCGAGGCCTCCTCGACCAAGCCCTGAAGCTCACGGTGGATGCTGTGAAAGCCGCTGAAGGGGTTGCCGTTGACCTTGGGGAATACCGCCTCCTTGAGGATCTGCTTGGCAATAGTCACGGCGGTGGGAGCTAAGCGGAGCTCCGATTTTCCGGTTCCAAAGTAATGATCGGTCACGCCTTGGAGGGCGCTGGAGTCGAGTCCCATCGAGTAAAGCAGACTGACGACGGCGCCGCCGCTGGCGCCCCAAAGCTCGGCGATATGCTTGTAAGCCCCCAGCTTTTCGAGGAATCGGAGGACCGAAATATGGGCGAACATGCGGATACCGCCGCTGCCCAAAGACACCACGACCTTGGTGTCCCGGTGGGTGAGGCAACGAAACATGCGCTCGAAGCGCTTGTCCAACCCGCTGCGTCCCGTCCGGGAAGCCTTTGCCAACGATACTGTGTTGATCTTCCTTACGCTCAGAACTAGAATTCTAGGCGAACCCCCCACTTCTCGACAAGCGCTTCTTCCGGAAGGAGACAGGTCATTCTATGGAATGGAAGTCCAATCGCCGTATACTGTGCATCGCCGAGACGCCGCCGAGCCTTCCGGCCCCGCTGTCCATCCACGAAATCCTCCATGCCAAGCGGCTGGAAGGCGCGACCGAAATCATGCGCCAGACCCGTCCTGACCTGGTGATCTATTTTATCAAGGATAAGGGCGACGACCTCGAGGAGCACGTCTTGAATTGGCTGATCTCGGGGTTCCGCGGCAAGATTCTGCTCTTCGACTCCCATAACCGGGTGAAAGACAGTGAAGCTCTCCTGCATGGCCAAGTGATCGACGAGTACCACGACGGTCCGATCGGCCAAGTTCGCTTCTTGACCATTCTCAAAAGCCATCTGTCCCATGATCCCCGCTTCGCTTCGCCTCGGGCCATGACCACCTTCGACCTCTTCCGGAATCTCTTCGACCGCTGCCTCAACGCCATCTTTCTTTTCAATGAGGGCTTGAATCGCTGCGTCACCGCCAACCTCCAGGCCGAGCGGATGACCGGAAAATCGCTGGAAGCGCTGCGGCGAACGGCGCTCAAGCAGCTTTGCAGCGAAGCCGACTACGAAAGCCAATTCCTGCCGACCCTAAGGAAGGCGGCTCGCAGCTATTACGACGTCAAGGGCCTGGCTCGCTTCAAGGACGAGGAAGGCGAGTTCAAGCCGGTGACCTTCAGCTGCGGCATCTTCGATTTCGGCCGTAAGAAATTCATCAAGGTCGAGGTCCAAGAGCGGGTCGAGCCAAAAAAGGAAGAAAAATCGCGGAAAAACCGCCGCCACCCAGCCGAAGCCCCCTCGATCCTCCATTGAACCGGTAGGCCCGCCTATCTTTATAAGTTATTGATTTTATATAATTATTTTTAAAACCCGGACCGGTGGGTCAAAATCTGTCTGAAATTACGGCTGCTTGGCTGTAAGTCCTTCTGTCAGGAAAAAGCGAGGTGAAATCAGCGGGCTCGATCACAAACAACCTTCCCTAACGACCGACGATAAGGCATTAGATACTGGGGCACAGTCTATCTTTAATATGGGGTGAAATTCTTCGCCCCCCTACGCCCCGACATTTTTGATTTCGAAGGTTTTCGATCGAATGGGTTCGATACTTCCATTGAAGGCCCCGGCTTCGCCGGCCGAAAATGCGCCGTCGCAACCGGTTTCACCCACCCGCCAGGTCCTGGCGGATGCTCAGCGCCATTTTGCGGCCAATCCGGAACAAGGCACGGTTTGGGCGGCCAAGGAGCTCGAATCCTTGAGCAAGGAAGGCGACGAGGAATTGCTCGCCGCCGGCCTGCTCCACGTCGCCGGACGGCTCAAGGGAAAGAGCAAGCTCGA
>JBIOXX010000108.1:0-4541 GCA_044869875.1 bacterium
AGCCGGGCGCTGACCGTCGCCAACCGCACCAAATTTTCCTTCTCGGCGCAGTTCAAAAAAGCTCCTTCGTGGGGCTCGTCGAGCTTGTGCATGCAGAGGCAGGCGAATTCCATTCCCCGGGCGTTGAGCGAGGTGAAAGCGTCGCGCTGGGCGTTCATCCGGAAGAAGCCGCCGACCATCTGGAATCCCACCATGTAGATGACCGGCTCGATCGGATACTCACTGTAGAAGTCGGCGGTCGGAATGCCTTCCTGGACCAAAAAGGCCTCCGACTTCTTTCCGCCCTTGGCGCTGAGCAGCTTGTTGCGGTCGCGGCGATTCATGTTTCGGATCTCGTCGCTCTGCATGACCTCCATCAGGCCCATGCCGTAGGTTCCGGCGTCGTTTTTGACGAAGACGTAAGGCGATTCGTCGACCCCATAGGACTTATAGCGTTCGCCGACCCGCGACAAAATGCGATCGACGGCGTCGGCCAGCCGATTGACGTCGGCGCCATTGGCCAAATCGACGTTGGCCACCGATTCGAAGTCGCATTGCAAGAGCCAAGGATCGACGTCGACCACTCGGGCGAACTCCTCGGTCAATCCGGCGAGCAGCTCGAAATGGCGGCTCTTGCGGCGGCGGTGCCAGCCGAGTTGGGGCGAAGGCGAAATCTTGTCGGCAATCGCCTCGATTTCGGGCGGGACGCCCTTGGAAAAGTCGTTGTTCGAGAGGACCCAATCGCCGGCCAGCTCCCCCGCCCAGGGGCGTCCGTCCTTAATTTGGAGGCGATGCAGAACCAAGGGAGCGCCATTGCCCAAATCCACTTCGACCTTGGGCTCGCTCAATTCCTGTCCGAGATAGGCCAGGCCGACCTTAAGGCCGCTCTCCTCGAGCAGGCGGCGGAGCCGTTGGACGTTTTCGAGGTAGAAACGGTTGCGGGTGTGCTCCTCGACCAGCAAGATCAAATTCTTCACCTCCGGAAGCTGTTCTTCGAAATAAGCCCGCAAGGCATGACCGGTGATCCGGGAGTAGGAGTTGCATAGGTTGTTGAAACCGGCCGGGAAGAGGTTGGTGTCGACCACTCCGATTTTACGGCCGGAATTCCGGATGTCGCAGCTCAGATAGGGAAGAGGCTTCAGGCCCTTGGCGCGCTCGGCGAAGAATTCCTCGATCGGTTGGCGGTTCTTGAGAAGATGTTCCGAGATCTGGTGAAGCATTCAGCCTTCCGCAATCTTGAGCGTCTTAAGATAGATTTCGCGAACCTTGCGGCGGTACTCGCCGAAGATTCCGACCAAGTTCTCTTTGTCGGGCAGGGACAGTTTCCCCGCCAATTCCTCGAGTCGCTCGTGTTCGAGATCCAAATAGCCTTCTTTTAAATCGAACTCGGCTTCAAGCACAATTTCAAGCGTCCGATAAAAGACGTAGGCTTCCTTGAGAGTTTGGATTTCGGCTGGGGGCAAAATCCCGCGCTGGTCGAAGCGGTCCAAGGCCTCGAGGGTATTGGGGGTGACGAGATTCTCGAAGATCTTGCCCAGCTTCATTTGGAGGAATTGGACGGTGAACTCGATGTCGACCACCCCACCCATACCTTTTTTAAAATGCCAGCGCCGCGGACTTTCCTTGGCCAGCTCCTTTTCGATCCGCATCCGAAGATGGTGAATTTCTGAGGCCAAGCTTTCGGGAAAAGGCTTGAGAAAGATCAGCCGCCGGAAGAGGCCGCGAAAGTTCTCGGCGAAATTACCGCCGGCTTGAATCAGCCGGGCTTTGAGCAAAGCCTGCCGCTCCCAGTGGGCGGCATATTCATGGTAATAGGTGATCCAAGAGTCAATGGCCGTGACTAGAGCCCCGGCATTCCCCGAAGGCCGAAGCTCGGTATCGATCTTATAGACGGCGCCTTCCCGGGTCGGCAAGGTCAGGTAGCTGATCAGGCGCTGAACCAACTTGGCGAAATATTCGCGGTTGCTGATCGGCTTGCGGCCTTGGGTCTCACCGTTGCGGCTATAGATGAAGATCAAGTCGAGGTCGCTGTAGAAGTGAAGCTCACGGCCCCCGAGCTTGCCCATCCCGATCACCGCCAGTTGGCTGGAAACGTAGTTGCCGTCGTTATCCTTGCAGCGCGGCAGACCGTAAACTTGGGAGAGCTCCTCGCGGGCCAGGTCGAGGGTCGCGATCAAGACGGCGTCGGCCAAGTCGGTGAGCCGAAGCATCACGGCCTCGAGCTCGAGGTTCTGAGCCAAAAGCTCCGATTCCCATTCTCGGATGTGGTTTTTCTTGAAGCGCCGCAGCTCCAGCAGCTTGGCCTCGAGGTCGCCTTGTCCGGCCAGGGCTTTTTTCAGCTCGCGGTAATTTTTCTCGACCCGCGGATTCATGGCTTCTCCTCGAAACGGTTGGAGAGCAGGGCCTCGAAGCGACTTTGGACCCGTCGCCGCCACAGCTCCAAATCATGAAGCATCCGCTCGGCGGCGATATCAGGGGGGGCATCCGCATAGCCCATTCGCCGGGCCAAGGCCCGCAATTCTTCGGCATCCTGCGGCAGCTCGTGAGTCTGCTGCTCTTCGACTAATTGGAGCCGGTGCTCCATCGTCCGCAGAAAGACGTAGGCTTCGGAAAGCTCGGCTTCTTCGGTGGCATCGATCAGCCTGACCTGGCCCAGCCGCTTCATCGCCTCCAGCGTATTAGCGATTTGCAGCGAGGGGTCGTGGCCGCCGAAGAGAAGCTGCAAGGCCTGGACGAAGAACTCGACCTCGCGGATCCCACCGTCGCCCAATTTGAGGTTGAAGCCGCGCTGGGGCCGGGAGCGAACGGCCTGGACGATCTTCTCCTTCATCGTCTTCATATCCTTGAGAAAGGTGAAGTCGCTGATCTTGGGATAAACGAAGGGGTGAATTCGACGAAGAAATTCCGAAATCAGCCCGGGATCGCCGGCGGCCCGCGAGGCTCGGATCATCGCCTGCTTTTCCCAAGGCGCGCCGAAGGTCTCATAATATTCTTCCATCGCGTCGATGCTGTTGGTTATGGCCCCGGCCTTGCCCTCGGGCCTCAGCTCCAAGTCGACCCGGTAAAGAAATCCGTCGGCGGTCTTCCTTTGGAGGAAGGCGCTGAGCCGCTCGGCCAGCTTGGTGAAATACTCGTGGGCCCCCAAGCCATGGCGGCCGCTCGATCCTTCATCGCTGCCATAGAAATAGATCAGGTCGACGTCGCTGCTGAAGTTGAGCTCATCGCCACCGAGCTTGCCCATCGCCAGAGCGGCGAAGGGAATCTCGGCCGCGCCCTGGCGGAGTCGGGGCACGCCGAACTCGGCGTGAAGGCTTTGGCTCTGCCAGTCGAGGGCGGCTTGGAGGATGGTCCGGGCCAATCCGCTGAATTCGCCGGCGATCTCGGCGAAAGGCTTGCCGAGGCCGAGGTCGCGGAGGCTGATGCGGAAGAGATGGCGGTACTTGAATTCGAGGAGGGCCGAAACCAGCGCCTCTTCGGATTTTCCAGGCGCCGAGGCTTGGAGGTGATGGAGCTCGGCCAGGTAATCCTCATCCCGCCAGGGTCTTCCGAGCTCGCCGTCCAAGACCGTGGCCGCGAATTCGGGATAGCGCTTGGCCCAACGAGCCAGAAAATCGCTGTTCCCCAAAACCGTGAGCAGGGCCCGGGACTTGACCGGGTCGCCGGAGGACCCAGCGTGAGTCAGACAGGGCTCGGCGACCTCCAACGCCCTTTCGGGGCGGGCGACGAGACGTCCGAGCTCAGCGGGGGTGACGGCTTTCATTCGCGGAATGACCTTCCTTGGGGCACCGGGCAAAGCGGGACCTTACGGTGAAAGCTACACTGGGCGCAGGCCGGACGCCAGCGGATCGAGCCGAGGTCCTGAGCGGCGGCCCAGGCTGCGGTTAGACTTTCCAAGTCTCGGGTATGGGCCGCGACTTCGGCTTCGCTGAATTGGAAATCGTGCCTTTCGGCGCGGTTGAGGACGTGGATCTGAGCCCGTCGGATCGGAGTCCGGAGCAGGCGGGAGGCGGCAAGGGCATAGGTCTTCAATTGAAATCCATAAGCCGAGAGCAGCTCTTTCGGCGAAGTCGGCCGGTCGCTGTATTTGAAATCGATCAAGTGCCAACCGCTCTCATCCCGGGAGAGCCGGTCGATTTGACCGCGGAGATCGACGTCGCCGAGCCGAAGGACGAAAGGCAGTTCGCTGTAGTCTTCGGTCGCCGCCGAGATGTCGCGGTAAAGTTCGCTCTTAAGATAATTTTCCAAGCTCGCGGTGAGCTGAGCCGCGAGAGCTGTGTTGCCGGCCCAGGGGCTCGTGTCCAAGGACAAACTTATTGCCTCCTCGGGACGGCGCTCCGGCACGAGATGAAGCCGATTGAGCGCGTCGTGGAGCAGGGTGCCGATCTCGGTGGCTTCGATCGGAGGACTTAGCTCAGCGGCATCTTGGGGAATCTGCAAGCGGTAGGCGAAATGATGCTTCAGCGGGCAAACCTGAAAGGTTTCGAGCTCGCTGACCGTGGCTTCGTGGGCGGCCGGGCTGAAAGCCCTGGCGATGGGAAGATCGAGGACCCTTTCTTGAGAAA
>JBIOXX010000109.1:0-2791 GCA_044869875.1 bacterium
TCCAGAAACGACGCTTCTGCGGAACGCGGAAGGCGGGGATAGCTCCGGCTGCTCGATCGGAGGATGTTTCGGCCCTGGGCTCCGTCATGGCGATAGTCTCCTGTCTTGATTCCAGCGGCTGGTGTTATGCCTAAAAGTCCCGTTAGTCAATGACTTGTTCCTTGAGAGGTCAGCCACCAGATCAGCTTTTCCCTTTGATGATGGTGGTTTGAAGGATCTCGCCGAGATTGCTGACCAAGGGCTGGGAGGATCGTAGACTTATCGGCTTGCCCGCCTTTTCGGAACTCTCCACCGGCCGGGGCTTCGTTTCCAGCCCGGTTTCCTTCTGCGGTTGGAGATCCCGCAAGGCTTTTTTGTAAAGCGGCCGCTCGAAGAGCCGGTTGTTGTGCGAGGTCCAGTCGCTGTCGTTCTCGCCCTCGCGGGCGACCAAGTCGAGGAAGCCTTGGATCTTCGAATCCATGTCGTCGAGATGGTGGACCAGCAGTGCTTCCAAGGTCTTGGGGCGCTTCGGCGAGCCGTATTCCAAGCGGCCGTGATGGCTGAGGACGATGTGCTCGAGGTGATGGAGGATCTTCTCGGGAAAATCGGGGATCTCGGCCGATTTGCGGATTAGCACTTCGATGCCGATGATGAGGTGGCCGATCAGCCGGCCCTTGTCGGTGTATTCGAAGGAGCGTTCCGACTCGAGCTCTTCGACTTTGCCGAAGTCGTGCATGATCAGGCCGGCCAGGACCAAGTCCTGATCGATCATCGGATAATGCTTCAGCACGTCCTTGGCGAGCTTGCAGAGACCGAGGATGTGCTCGAGCAAGCCGCCGACCCAGGCATGGTGGTTAGTCTTGGCGGCCGGCGCCCGCTGGAAGGCCGGGGCATAGCGCGGATCTTCCAAGATCGAGAGCATCAATTGCTTGACCCAGGGATTCTTCATGTCGTGGCGGCAGAGCTCGAGCAGCTCGGAATACATCTGAGGGATGTTCTTCTTGCTGGCCGGCAGGAAGTCGACGGGATCGACCTTGGCCGGATCGACCCGCTCGATCTCGAAGACGTTGAGCTGGAGATGATCCTGGTACCAGACGCATTTGCCTTTCACCCGCACGTAGTCGTTCTTTTCGAAATGGGGCGACAGTTCCTCGGCCCGGTCCCAGCCCCGGGCTTCGACGTAGCCGCTTTTGTCGAGCAGCTTGATGTTGAGATAGGACTTGTTGTTCTTTCCGAAAAGCAGGGCCTTGTGGCTGCAGAGAAAGACGCCGTCGACGTTGGCGCCTTCGGCAAGATCGCGGATGTAAAGTTTTGACATTCGAAGACGCTAACCTAGTCACCGTGAGTTGTCATCCCGAACGGAGGGAGTACCCAAACGACGGGCATAAATGATCCCTGCGGAGCTTCTTTGGATTAAGGATCTCCGCAGGGATTCCTCGGCCCCCTTGTGCCCGTAGTTTGGGTATTCGGGTCCTCGGAATGACATGGCAAATTACTCGGGAAGCTTGACACTCGCCTCGACGATTCGATAGTGTACGCCGTCTTTTGAAAAACCCTTATTTTTTCGGTACTTAGACTAGAAAATGCCTATGAAAGTCCAGATTCCCTCCGGCGGCGACAAAATCACCATCCAAAACGGAAAATTGCGGGTCGGCGACAAGCCGATTGTCCCTTTCATCGAGGGCGACGGCACCGGCCCCGACATCTGGAAAGCCGCGGTCAAGGTCTTCGACGCCGCGGTGGCCAAGAGCTATGGCGGCAAGCGCCAGATCCTATGGACCGAGGTTTTCGCCGGAGAAAAAGCCCAAAAAGTCTACGGGTCCGAATGCCCACCCAACCTCCTTCCCCCCGAGACCCTCGACGTCATTAAGGAGTACTTGGTCGCAATCAAGGGACCGCTGACTACGCCGGTGGGCAAAGGATTTCGTTCGCTCAATGTCACCCTCCGCCAAGAGCTGGACTTGTATGTCTGCCTCCGTCCGGTTCGCTACTTCAAGGGCACGCCCTCGCCGGTCAAGGCGCCGGAGAAGGTTGACATGGTCATCTTCCGCGAGAACACCGAGGACATCTACGCCGGCATCGAGTGGGAGGCGAAGACGCCCGATGTTCAGAAGGTGATCGGATTTCTGCAAAAAGAAATGGGCGTCAAGAAGATCCGTTTCCCCGAGACCAGCGCCATCGGCATCAAACCGGTGTCGGAAGAGGGCAGCAAGCGCCTGATCCGCGCCGCTATCTCCTATGCGATCGAGCACAAGCGTCGCAGCATCACCCTGGTCCACAAGGGCAACATCATGAAGTTCACCGAGGGCGGCTTCCGCGGCTGGGGCTATGAGCTGGCCAAGGAAGAGTTCGCCGACAAGGTGGTTTCTTGGGAAGAGTGCCAGGGCAAGGTTCCGGCCGGCAAGATCCTGATCCAGGACGCCATTGCCGACGCCTTCCTCCAGCAGATCATGACCCGGGCCTCGGAGTTCGACGTCATCGCGACCTTGAACCTCAACGGCGACTACATCAGCGACGCCCTGGCGGCCCAAGTCGGCGGCATCGGCATTGCCCCTGGCGGCAATATTAACTACGTCAGTGGCCGGGCCATCTTCGAGGCCACCCACGGCACCGCGCCGAAGTACGCCGGCCAGGACAAGGTCAATCCCGGCTCGATCATCCTCTCCGGCGTGATGATGCTGGAGTACATGGGCTGGAACGAGGCCGCCCAGCTCATCAACAGCGCCATCGAGAAAACGATTTCCCAAAAGACGGTCACCTACGATTTCGCCCGCCTGATGGAAGGGGCCAAGGAATTGAAGTGCTCGGAGTT
>JBIOXX010000110.1:0-5843 GCA_044869875.1 bacterium
GTGTTGACCGCTTCCGGAGTGAGCTGTTATTTTTAAAGTAATTCTCGAGGGTTAAGCGGTTTCATGGAATTTCTGGAAGGAAGGGGGATGCCATGAATAAATCCGAACTTATTGAAATCATTTCGGAAAAAGGCAACGTTCCGAAAAAACGTGCCGAAGAAGTGGTTAATTTGGTGTTCGATTCGATGACGGAAGCCCTAGTTCGCGGAGATCGTATTGAAATTCGGGGCTTTGGCAGTTTCGTCAATCGGGATTATGGCTCCTATACCGGGCGCAATCCGCGGACCGGCGAGTCGATCGAGGTCCAGCCGAAGAAGCTCCCCTTCTTTAAAGTGGGGAAAGAGCTCAAAGAGCGGGTCGACGGCGCGGCGGCAGCCAAACCTTCGGGCGGCTCCGGCGGTTCGGGTTCGGAAGTCTCTCGCAGCGGCGAAACCATGCCTTCCCATCCTTCGCATTAAATTTGGCCCACCACTTGCTGATTGTCGGGCATGGCTCATTCTGCCGTCCCCGATTTCAACGAATTGATCGAGATATTATGGCGACCTCCCGGCCTGAGCCGGAAGACGCTCCGCTATTTTGCTTCCCAGCTCCGGCATCCCGCTGAATTTTTCAAAAAAGATGAAGCCCAGATCGAGCGGCGTTGGGGGCGTCAGCCTGAACTCCTCGAGGTTTTACGCAAAGCTCACCGGGCCCGAAGCTTCGCCAAGGACTATCTTTCCTTCCGCGATCCCCGCTTTCCGGCCAAGCTCGAGCGTTTGGCCGATCCGCCTTGCGGCTTCTATTTTCGCGGCAATTTGGAGTGCTTGAACCGCGCCGGCCCCTGGATTGGCATCGTGGGAACGCGCCAGGCCTCGGTCGAAGCTCTGCATTACTGTCATCGCCTGGTGGCGGCGCTCCGACCCTGTTCGCCGCTGATCGTGAGCGGCTTGGCGGTGGGGATCGACGGCGCGGCCCATCGGGCCGCCTTGGACCAAGGCTTGCCGACGGTCGGAGTGCTGGGTTCGAGTCTCGACCGGATCTATCCACCCCGGCATCGAAATTTGGCCCGAGAGATGCTGAGCCAAGGGCTGATCCTTTCGGAGTTCGCGCCTCGGACCCCAATCAAGGCTTGGAATTTTCCCCAGCGCAACCGTCTGATCGCGGCCCTTTCCGATCTTTTGGTGGTGGTCGAAGCGCCGGAAAAGAGCGGCGCTCTGATCAGCGCCGATTTTGGGCTCGATCTCGGCATCGACATTTATGTCGTGCCCGGTTCGGTCGATTCGCCGCGTAACCGCGGAGGTCATCGCCTGATCCAGCAGGGAGCCAAACTCTTGATGGATCCCGAAGAAATTTTGGTCGATTTGGGTTTCAAGCCCCAAGCGTCCAATCCGAGCCCGGGAATCCAACCGATCGAAGCTTTAAAACAAGATCCGAGCTTCGATCGCGTTTCCGATCTCGAACAGAAGTTATTGAAAATTATAGGTTTTCAGCCGGCGCACATTGACAAAATCACCGCCATGAGCCATTTAGCCACCCCTCAGGTCATTGGTCTGCTTCAGGGCCTGGTTTTGGAGGGGTGGCTCGAGGAAATGCCGGGCAAATGCTTCGGTCTTCATCCGGCCCGCCGGGAGTTGTTGGCAAAAACCTAAGGATTACTTTAGATTAGTTTGGTTCCAATCGTGTAGGGAAAGCATCCTATGGCAAAATCGTTGGTCATCGTTGAGTCGCCGGCAAAAGCCAAGACGATCGAAAAATATCTGGGCAAGGACTTCGTGGTCCGGGCTTCGGTTGGTCACGTCAAGGATTTGCCCACCTCCAAGCTCGGGGTCGAAGTCGAAAAAAATTTCAAGCCGACCTATGTCGTCATCAAGGGCAAGAAGAAGGTCTTGGATGAAATCACCAAGATCGCCGAGAAGTCCGAAACGGTCTTCCTCGCCACCGACCCCGACCGTGAAGGCGAAGCCATCGCCTGGCACATCGCCGACGAGATCAAGGGTCTAGGCAAGAAGAAGAGCGGCCTGACGGTCCACCGCGTCCTTTTCAATGAGATCACCAAGAAAGCGGTTCAGCAGGCCATCCAACATCCGGTCGAGCTCGATCCCCATCTTTTCGATGCTCAGCAAGCCCGGCGCATCTTGGATCGCTTGGTCGGCTACAAAATCAGTCCCATCCTCTGGGAGAAGGTCAAGCGGGGCCTTTCCGCCGGCCTGGTCCAATCGGTGGCGGTGCGGATCGTCTGCGAGCGCGAGAAAGAAATCCAAGCCTTCGTCCCGGTCGAGTACTGGTCGCTGACCGCCAACCTCGAAGGCTCGCTGCCGCCGCCTTTCCTGGCCAAGCTGGCTCAGTGGAAGGGCGAGAAGGCCGAGTTGGGTAATCAAGCCATCGTTGACGACATCAAGGCCGCCGTCGGAAAAGCGTCCTTCGTTCTGAAAGAGGTCGTCCGCAAGGAACGCAAACGCAACCCAATTGCGCCCTTCGTGACCAGCAAACTTCAGCAGGAAGCCGCCCGCAAGCTCGGCTTCAGCGCCAAGAAGACCATGACCTTGGCCCAGAAGCTCTATGAAGGCGTGGAGCTCGAAGACGGCGATCCGGTCGGTCTCATTACCTATATGCGTACCGACTCGACCCGCCTTTCCGAAGACGCGGTCACCCAGGTCCGCGAATACATCGCCCAGAAGTACGGCGCCGCCTTCGTGCCGGCCGCACCCTGGATTTACAAGACCAAGAAAGCAGCCCAAGACGCCCACGAAGCGATTCGCCCGACCTCGATCGAGTTCGATCCGAACCGGGTTAAGGCCTTCCTTGGCCGCGACGAGTTCCGGCTCTACGAGCTGATTTGGAAACGATTCGTGGCTTGCCAGATGAGTCAGGCGGTCTACGACCAGACGACCTTCAACATCGAAGCCGGCCAAGCGCTGTTCCGGGCCACCGGATCCATTCTCAAGTTTGCCGGTTTCACTCAAGTTTACATGGAAGGCTACGACGAGCAGGAAAAAGTGGCCGAAGAGGACGAGGAGTCTTCGCAGCTCCCCGATCTCAAGCAAGGCGAGACCCTCAAGCTGCTCGGCCTCGACGGCAAGCAGCATTTCACCCAGCCGCCGCCGCGCTTCACCGAGGCCTCCTTGGTCAAGGAGCTGGAAGAGAAGGGCATCGGCCGGCCCTCGACCTATGCCTCGATCTTGAGCGTCATCCAGGACAAGAAATACGCCGAGAAAATCGAAGGCAAGTTTTATCCGACCCAGCTTGGCACGATCGTCAACGATTTGCTGACCGCCCATTTTCCCAAGATCTTGAACATCGAGTTCACCGCCAAGATGGAAGAGGAACTCGACGAGGTCGAAGAGGGCAAGCGAAGCTGGACCGCGACTCTCCAGGATTTCTATCAGCCTTTCTCCGAAACGCTGGAGAAGGCCAAGGTCGACATGAAGGACCTGAAGCGCCAGGAGATCGCCACCGACTTGAGCTGCGAGAAATGCGGCAAGCCGATGGTGGTGAAATGGGGCCGCCACGGCGAGTTCCTGGCCTGTAGCGGTTATCCGGAGTGCAAGAACACCAAGGAAGTCCAACGCGAAGCCGGCGGGGCCTACAAGGCCGCGGCTGAGAAGACCACCGACGAGGTTTGCGAGAAATGCGGCGCCCCGATGGCGGTGAAGCGCGGCCGCTTCGGCGAGTTCCTGGCCTGCACCCGCTACCCGGAGTGCAAATCGACCAAGGCCATTCCGATCGGCGTCAACTGCCCCGATTGCGGCAAGCCCTTGAGCGAGCGCAAGACCAAGCGCGGCAAGTCCTTCTTCGGCTGCACCGGGTATCCCAACTGCAAGTTCGCGCTTTGGGACCGGCCGCTGGCCGAACCCTGTCCCCAATGCGCCTCGCCCTACCTCTTGCAGAAGTACAGCAAGAAGGAGGGGAACCGAGTGGTCTGCCCCAATAAGGAATGCGGCTATCAGAAGTCGCTGGAGACCGCGGCCGAGGCGGCCGAAGGCTGATTCTTCCCGCACTTATTCCAAGAATAAGACCATCTTCGGAACGTCGAGCCGAACGGTGAGGCCCAGGTCATGGCCGCCATCGGTCGTGCCTCGTCCCCGCACCCCGAAACCCAATCCATAGTTTTGGAATAGGACATTGGCGTCGGCGCCGAACCACAAACGATCCCTAGTTTCTTCGCCGACTTCCAGGCGTCTCCAGCCGATTCCCGGCTCGAAGCTTAGCTCGATCGCCGGGAAGGCGTAGCCGACCGCACCGAGGACGCCACTGTCGAACCCCTGAGTCTTGACGGTATTTTTGCCGTCGGATTCGGGGACATTGGCGTAGCTCGGCAGGGCATAATCGAATGTCCCGCTTGCGCCGAAAAATAGCCCATGTGGTGCGAGATAATGGGTGAAACCAAGTCCTAGGCCAAATCCAATGGAAGGCATTTGCAACGCCCTTTCTCCGACAGGAACGGAAAGGTAGTTGAAATTGGCGCGCAGCGGGAGGCTGAATGCGGTGCGATCCAAAGAAATGGAGGCGCCATGGCGTTCGTAGGCTTTCTCGATGGCCGCGGCGCTCAATGCCCCGAGCTGGATCCCTTGGGGGGCAAATAGTGCTTCCATCAACTCGTATCTCGCCTTGGCCCCAGGAGTCCCAGGCGCGCGGCCGGTGACCTTTTGGTCGACGTATTCGGTGACCATCTCCGCGAAGAATTCCCCCGAATTCTTCATGCTGTAAGGAGTTCCATGGCGTTTGAGCTCCCCTTGGGGGAGATGGTCGGCCCGAGGCTCCTTGCGGTAGGCGTCGACCGAGCGATCGTAAAGAGCCCGCAAGACGTCGCGTTCACGCTTGCCCAAAAGGTGGTGATAAATGGCATGGCCGAACTCATGGTAAAAAGTGCCGCCGAGCCCCTCGGAGGCATGCCCGGCAATGGCCTCCAAGGCGGCGCCGCTCTTGCTTCGAAGCCGATCTTCGAGCCGCCATGGCCCGTTGGTGAGGTCGAGTCGGTTCAGCGCGACGTGATATTCCCCTGACGATTCAGGATCGATCTTGATTTCGCAAGTTTCGTAAAGCTTGGGGTTCGAGGTGTTCCATTCGCCGATGACGATCTTGAAATTGGGGGCTTCCGATCCCGGTCGGAGGATCTTTTCGAGGTCTTGGGGAGACAGGAGGGCCTTGAGCACTTCGAACTGAGCCCTCAAGGCATCGAGATAAAACCACCGAATCGCCCGCTCGCCCCTCACGAAATCGACCGGAATTCGGTAGGCCAAGCCGGCGATCTCCAGGTTCTCGCGCTCGATTTCGACCGAGTCGGTGCATTTCGGGGAAGCGAGGTCGATCGGCTTTACTTTCTTCCCATCGTAGGCTTTCAAGCCGAGGGCCATTCTTGGCAAGGACCGCAAGTAGTCATTGACGCCGATTTGCCAATCCTTGAGGTGGAGATAATGAAATTCCGCCAGCTCCCGGATGAATGGGCTGGGAGCCAGGCTCTGGGCGTTCTTGGGCCGAAGGTACAGCAAATCATCGATCCCAGAGGCGAAATGATAGGAGTCGCTTTTCCCAAGGCGGCTTTGCTCTGAAAATTCGTTGAGTTGGCTGCAGTGAAAAAGCGAATTTTCATCCAATGGATGCGGCTGGCCAAGGCACTTCTCGGCCTCGTTTTCCTTGGCGAGACAGGCGCGGATGGATTCTATTTCGGCTTTATCGCTGGGATCTCGACGGGCGAGGAATCTTAGATAAGATTCCTTCAGATCGGCGGCGCGGCTTTCTTCGATGGTCTGACTTGCGTAGGAGTCGGCCGCGTGCCAGGCCTGCGAAAAACACTCGAAGGCTCGGGCAACCTTGGCTTTGACGGGTTCGCTCACAATCTCGCCTCATTATAAAAAAACCCCGCG
>JBIOXX010000111.1:0-2770 GCA_044869875.1 bacterium
CAATGTGATGGGTTACGGCGTTATCGCCCAGGTTTTCTTGGCGGTATTCAATTCGCTGTAGGAAGCAATCTTTGGCGGGGCTGAAGCCCCTTGCTATGAGAATCTTGTAGCGAGGAGCTTTAGCCCCGTTTTTCCTTATCGGGCATAAAAGCCCGGCGCTATAATTCTCCTATGAAGTCGGCCGACCAGAAGCGAGTGGTGGTGGAAGTCGTGGAGCGGGTGCTCCATGACAAGACTCGGGATCCCTCCAAGGTTGAGTCCCTGATCTTCGACACTCTTTACGAGGAGCGGCGCCGGCTTGAAACCGAGAAGGACCGCAAGAAGGCCAGGGAAGAGGGCCGGCTCTACCGCCGGCTTCAGGCCAAGGCGCTGCGCGGCGGACAAGAACAGCAGCGCGAGGTCCTGGCCGAGCTGATCCGTCACTTCGCCGAAGAGGTGCTGGGTCATTTCAACGAGGCGATCTACCGGGTGGCGACTCGAATCGTGCCGGTCGGGCTGAACCTCCTGCTCAACACCTTGAGTCCCTTGAAGCTGCTCCGCAATTTTCCCGGCGGCTTCAGCAAGCTCGACGATCAAATTTTGCTCGAGGGCCACGACGTCGATTTCCAGAACCTGGCCAAGCAGGGCACCACCATCCTCGTGCCGACTCACGCCAGCAATCTCGACAGCCTCCTGATCGGATACGTCCTCTACCGACTGGGTTTACCGCCTTTCCTTTACGGCGCCGGCTTGAACCTCTTCAACAACAAGCTGATCGGCTTCTTCATGGATCATCTCGGCGCCTACAAAGTCGATCGTCGCAAGAAGGCGCCGCTCTATATCGACGTCCTCAAGGCCTATGCCGGCTATTCGATGGAATTGGGCTACCATAATTTGTTCTTTCCGGGCGGCACTCGGAGCCGCTCCGGCGAGGTCGAAACCCGGCTCAAGCTCGGCCTGCTCGGCATGGGTCTCAACGCTTACGTTCACAATCTGAGAAACAACAAGCCCAAGCCCGATATCTTCATCGTGCCTTGCACCCTGAACTACCAGCTGGTGCTCGAAGCCGAGACCTTGATCGAGGATTATCTCAAGGAAATGGGGCGGAGCCGCTACATCATCGAAGACGACGAGTTCTCCCAGATCCGGCGGATCCTCGATTTCCTCTCGGGACTTTTCTCGCTGGAGTCGCGGATCCACGTCGTCTTTTCCCAGCCGCTCGATGTTTTTGGAAATCCAGTCGACCCCGAAGGCCGCTCCCTCGACCACCGCGGCCGCGTCGTCGATCGCCGGAGATACGTCGCGGTCGACGGCGGCTACGGCTTCGACAGCCAGCGCGACTCCGAGTACACTCAGGAGCTTGGCCAAAGCATCCTTCAATCCTTCCATCGCGATACGGTGCTGGGCAGCGTCCAGATCGTCTCCCACGTGGTTTGGAAATGGTTGAAGGAAACCAATCCCCGGCTCGACCGCTACCGTTTGCTGCGCACCGGCGGCAGCCAGCCCAGTATGCCGCTGATGGAAACCTATTCTCGGCTCCAGAAAATGCTGAAGTGGCTGGTAGAACTTGAGAAACGAAACGAGATTCGCCTCGATCGAACCTTGCAAGCCGGCGATCCGGTGGCGGTGCTCGGCGAAGCCTTGGCCCATTTAAAGGACTACCACGCCCATCCGGTGCTGGAA
Source organism: bacterium (assembly GCA_044869875.1). GTDB lineage: Bacteria > UBA10199 > UBA10199 > DSSB01 > DSSB01 > DATEDP01. Next base: position 1,663 of record JBIOXX010000111.1, read on the forward strand.
CGGCGCGGTGATCGGCTCTTTCATTTCGATAGGCAACTGATTTTCTATTATCAAAACCGACTCAACGCGGTGGAGGGCAAGCAATGAGCGCCCGAGCCAAATCTTCGGCAGCTTCCGAGGTCGAAGCCCTGGTGGTCGGCGGCGGAAGCTTCGGCACGGCAATGGCGACTTTGTTGGCGCGGAATCATCGCAAGATCCTGCTCTGGGTGCGGCGCGAAGAGCAGGCTCGCGAGATCAACCGCCATCACACCAACAAAAGCTATTTTCCGGACAAATCCTTGCCGACCCAGGTTCAGGCAACGACCGACCTGGCCGAAGCGATGCGCCGGGTTCCGATCCTCTTGGTCGCCGTTCCGACCAAGGGCTTTCGCGAGGTTGCCCACCAGATCGGCGATCATTTGACCGGCGACCAAGTCTTGATTCACGCCACCAAGGGCATCGAGCCCGGAACCTTCAAGCGGATGTCGGAAATCCTGCGCGAGGAGACTTGCGCCCTCAAGATCGGCGTCATCTCGGGGCCGAACTTGGCCGAGGAGCTGATGGACGGCAATCCGGCCGGGGCCACCGTGGCCTCGCACTACGACGAGGCGGCGCGCAAGGTTCAGCAACTCTTTCACGGCAGCGCGCTTCGACTCTACGCCGCTCGCGACGTCATTGGCACCGAGATCGGCGGGGCCTTCAAGAATATCATCGCGTTGATGTCGGGTGCGGCTCATGGCCTCGGTTTCGGCGCCAACACCAAGGCTTTGATCGTCACCCGGGGCTTGGCCGAAATGGCCCGTTACGGGGTGGCGCTTGGCGCCGAAGAGGCGACCTTTGGCGGCTTGGCCGGCATCGGCGACCTGATGGCCACCTGCAGCTCGACCTTGAGCCGAAATTTTCGCACCGGACTGCGCTACGCCCAGGGCGAGAAATTGGAGGAGATCCTCGGCTCCTCCCATCAAGTAGTGGAAGGTGTTCCCGCCACTTTGGCGGTTTACCAGCAGGCCCAATCGATGGACTTGGATCTGCCGATGGTGAAGGCGGTTTACGGCGCTTTCTACGAGGGTCGGAAAATTCAGGACTTGCTGGCGGGATTGATGGAGCGGCCGACCGGCCGGGAAAGCTC
>JBIOXX010000112.1:0-3709 GCA_044869875.1 bacterium
CGGAAGCCCGGCGCCAAGGTTTTGGAGAAAGCCGAGCAGAGCAGGACCCAGCCCTCGCGGTCGAAGGACTTGGCGGTCTTGGGTCGGGCCTCGCCGAAACAGAGATCGCCGTAGATGTCATCCTCGATCAGCGGAATGCGGCGGCGGCTGAGCAGGCGGACCAGCTCCTTCTTGTTTTCGTCGGGCATGCAGCTTCCCAAAGGATTGTTGAAATTGGACATGCTCACCACGGCCTTGATCCTGTGTCTCTTGATTGCCGAGCTCAGCGAGCTGAGCGAGAGACCCTCGCCGGGATCGGTGGCGATCTCGACGGTCTTGCAGCCGAGGTTGTCGAGGATCTGGAGAATTCCGTAGTAGCAGGGCGATTCGATGGCCACGGTGTCGCCGGGTTTGGTGACCGCCTGAAGGCAAAGGTTGAGGGCCTCGGTGCCGCCGCAGGTGGTCAGCACTTCCTCGGGCCGGACCGGGACCTCCCAATCCAGCGAGCGCCGCGAGATTTGGCGGCGGAGGGCCGGGCTGCCCGGCGGCATGTCGTAGACCAGGATTTTTTCGCGGGTATTGCGGGCCAGTTGGGCAATCAGCCGAGTGAGGGCCGAAACCGGCAGCAGCTCCGAGCAGATGGTGGCCGCGCCCAGCGGCACCACTTCGGGGTCGCGGGTCGAGGCGATGACGTCGACGATGTAATCGCTGATGCTCAGCCGGGACACGCCGGCCGGCGGCGTCGTCGGCTTGGGAATGGCCGGCAGCGAGCGCAGCCGGGGTTTGACGTAGAAACCGGATTGGGGCCGGGCTTCGACCAAGCCGCGGTTCTCGAGAAGGAAGAAGGCTTGGAGCACCGTCGAGATGCTGACGCCATGCTGTTGGCTGGTTTGGCGGACCGAAGGGATACGCTCGCCGGCGCGGAGAGTTCCTTCCTCGATCCGCCGGGCGATTCGGTCGGCGACTTGTTGGTAGAGGCTCATGACACCCTATTGCCTTTCGGCGAGCCGATGAACATGCACAGTGGCTCGCGATCTTGATAAGCACAGTTATTAGTAATTCAAAACTGTACTGGTTACAAAATTTATTATCTGAATCTGTTCTGGTCAAGCCCCCAATCTTAAGATGGCGGCCATGAGTTCCTTCCTGTTGCCCAGCGGCGCTCTGCTTCGCGGAGCCGGCGCCACCGTTCACCTCCGCAAGGGCCGAGTTTGGCTCACCGCCGAGGGCGATCCCGGAGACTATCTCTTGGAAGCCGGAGAATGTTATCGGGGGAAGGGACGGGCCCGAGTATTGGTCGAGGCCCTGGAGGATTCGGAGCTGCAAATGATCTCGGCGCCGCCGAAACAAATCGAAGCCGTGCCTTCCCGGGCCGGGATCTGGATTTCCTTCGCCATCGTCTATCTGGTTTGGGGCTCGACCTACCTTGCCATTCGCTTCGCGGTCGAAAGCCTGCCGCCCTTCGGGATGGCCGGCGCCCGCTTCCTCGCCGCCGGCCTGCTATTAGCCTTGGGCCTGATTGTGAAAGGAGTCGCTTGGCCCAGCCGGCGCCAAATGCTCGGGGCCTTCTTCATCGGAACCCTGCTCCTGGTGGTGGGCAACGGCGGCGTGGTCTGGGCCGAGCGGGCCGGTCTGCCTTCGGGTATCGCGGCGATGATCGTTGCCACCACGCCGCTCTGGATGATGCTCTTGGATCGGCTCCTCGGCCGGCGCTTGCGGCTGCAACCGATCAAGCTCTTGGCCGGTCTCGCCGGTTTGGGTGGCGTCGTTCTCTTGGTTTATCCCTCGGGCAGCGAGCTTTTGCCGGCCGTGCCGCTCTTGCCGGCGCTCATCGTCGTGGTCTCTTCCTTTTCCTGGTCCTTGGGCTCGATCCTCTCGCGGTCGATTGCCCTTCCCGATTCGCCGTGGTGGACGACCTCGCTCGAGATGATCGGCGGTGGTTTGGTCTTGTCGCTCCTCGCTCTGTTGCGGGGAGAGGCGGCGAGCTTCGATCCGTCGCAGGTGAGCGCCGGATCCTGGGCGGCTTGGTCCTACCTCGTCGTCTTCGGCTCGATCGTCGCTTTTTCGGCTTATCTCTGGATCCTGAAGCACAGCAGTCCGGCTCGGGTCTCGACCTATGCCTTCGTCAATCCGGTGGTGGCCCTGCTTTTAGGTTGGTCGCTGGGCGGTGAGGAGCTAAGCGCCAGGATTGGTTTGGCGGCGTTGGTTATCTTGCCAAGCGTGTTTATCCTGGTGTGGGAAAGAAAACCGAAAGCCCCGGCCGTTGAATCCTTAGAAGGGCTGATGCCAGCCAAGGCCGGCGTGGATTAAACCCCGGTCTGCAGGCGCTGGATTCGCTCTTCCAGCGGTGGGTGCGAAGAGAAGAACCGCATCAGGCCCGAGCCTCGGCCCGAGATCTGCATGGTCTCGATGGCGGCGTTTCGTTTGGGGTCGACGACGCCGTAGGCCCGTTGCAGGGCTTGAAGCGCCCCGATCATCTTCTGGCGGCCGGCCAGCATGGCTCCGCCTTGGTCGGCCCGATACTCGCGGTAGCGCGAGAACCAAGCCACGACGATGGATCCCAGGATCATGAAGACGATCTCCAGCAGAAAGCTCACCAGATAGAAAACCCCGGTCGAAAGGCCGCGGCTCTCGCGGTCGCTGCGCATCGCGACGGCGATGCCGTAAGCGATCACCCGCGAGAGGAACATCACGAAGGCGTTCACCACGCCTTGGAGCAAGGTCATCGTGACCATGTCGCCGTTGGCGATGTGGGTGATCTCATGACCGAGCACGCCCTCGACCTCGTCGTAGTTCATCGACCGCAGCAAGCCGGTCGAGACCGCCACCAGCGAGCGCGACTTGGTCGGCCCGGTGGCGAAGGCGTTCAATTCCGGCGAATCGTAGAGGCCGACTTCGGGCATGTCGCGAAGTCCGGCGCTTTGGGCCAGTTGGTAAACGGTTTGGAGCAGCCTCTGCTCATCCGGTCCCGGGTTGTTAGGATCGATGACTTGGACGCCCATCGTCCACTTGGCCATTTGGCGGGAGAGGGCCAGTGAGATGAGCGAGCCGGCCATGCCCCAGATCAGGCAGAAGATCGCGAGCGAGGTGTAGTTCAATCCGTAAGCCGTCAAGTAGGGCCGGACCCCGAAGACGTTGAGCAGCACCGAGATGGTCATCACGACTAGGAAGTTGACAGCTAAGAAGAGGACGATGCGTTTGGCCATGTAGATTGCTCCTTCGGAGGACATGATGATGGCTAGGTGGATACGCGTCAAGGATTCGAAGGATTTGATTTCTAAGATTTATATACTTTATATTCCAATTTATAGAAACATTTTGTATAATATATATTTACATAATTAATAAACCAATAATCTGGCGTTCAAAAATAACGAAATAAATATAATAATAATATATAGTTATAATACTCATCGAGCATTTGGCAATTCCGGCCTTTCGCTTGCATTTAAGTGAAGACATGGAAATGCAGAATCAAAACGAAACGGTCCCCCAGCTCTTCAACACGATCCAATCGCAGCTCCAAACCATCCTTAAGACCGCCGATCAAAGCGTCGCTCAGAAGACCTACCTCAACGCCGAAAACCTCATGAGCAAGATGGAAGCCCTTCTCCTCTCCAATCCTTTCGTCACCGACGAGGACGTCAGCCGGGTCGTTTCCTTCTCCCGCGGTAAGCTCTGGAAGCAAGTCCGCGACCACGTTGCCAAGCTCGTCGCCTAATCGATTTCT
>JBIOXX010000113.1:0-2986 GCA_044869875.1 bacterium
CGAGGTCGCCGGGTATTCCCGGCAAAGCTTGGGCCGATAGGGATAAATGGAGCAGAGGTTCCCCCCCTTTAAGTAGCCGCAGCTCAAGGGCAGCAGCCGGCCTTGGGGCTCTCCGGCCGGCTGGAAATTGTGGATTCGACTGTACCAGCCCTGAGTCAAGCGAACGATCCAGGGACGGCGGATCCAGGATTCCGGCAATTCGATGGCCAAGGTCTGGCAACACATTCCGCTGCGCTGGCAGGCGCCCATCCGGACGTAGCGCGTCTTCTTGTCGAAGCGGAGAACTTTCCAGGCGAAGCGGTCCAGCCAGTGGACCATTCCATGAAGGAGGTAAACTCCGACCCAGACGTCGAATAAGAGCAGGTTTTTCAGGATCCGGAGAAAAGACCGGAGGCTGCGAGGCATTGGCCGATTGTGGCACAAGGCACGGCCGCCGGGCAGAGGAAAATATTTCTTGGCCTTCCCTGGGATAGGGGCCCAGAATCGGATTCTTAAGAAAAGGGAGGTACCATGGTGCACCAACAATCTCGGTATTTGTCCATCCTGCCAACTCTCGCTCTTCTCTTGCTGACGGCCAGCTTCAGCGGCTGTGGCGGCAACGATGAGTGCAGCCCTGAAGCGATCGCTCTCGGCAAGCTTGGAACCGACGGCCAATGCGGTTGTCTCAACGACAACAATTGCCCGACAAACCAAAGCTGCGAACCCAACCCCTTCGACTTCGTCAGCGAATGCAGCTGCAATCCTGGTCAGAACGGCGCCGAGTGCGCCGTCAATGAGGATTGCGCCGCCGGCCAAACCTGTTCTTTCAATTGCATCTGCGAAGGCGAACCGACCGGCAGCTGTCCGGCGGTGAACGTCGAGCCGGGAACCGTGCCTTTCGGCGGCGCCTGCGATGCCGATGCCGATTGCGCCGACGGAATGCCCTGCGTCGACTGCAGCTGCGTGTAATTTTCGACGTTGAAAAAGACGGAAGGAAGCCCCAAACTTTCGCAAAAAGGAGGTGCTTTATGCCTTACGTCAGCGTCGGAAAAGAGAAGTCTCAGGACATTCAGATCTACTACAAGGACTGGGGCGAGGGTCGCCCGTTGGTCTTCAGCCATGGCTGGCCACTGACGGCGGATGCCTGGGAGGACCAGATGCTATTCCTGGCCGCCCGCGGCTTTCGTTGTATCGCCCACGACCGTCGCGGCCACGGCCGATCAACCCAAACCTGGGATGGAAATGAAATGAATACTTACGCCGACGATCTGGCCAAGCTGGTCGAGTCGCTGGGCCTAAAGGACGCGGTTCACATCGGCCATTCGACCGGCGGCGGCGAAGTGGCTCGATATATCGGCCGCCATGGTACCGGCCGAGTGGCCAAGGCGGTGCTGATCAGCGCGGTGCCGCCGCTGTTGCTGAAGACGCCGGCGAATCCCGGCGGCCTACCGATCGAGGCCTTCGATCAACTCCGGGCCGCGGTGCTTGCCGACCGCTCTCAGTTTTTCAAGGATTTCACGGCGCCCTTTTTCGGCGCTAATCGGCCTGGAGCCAAGGTTTCTCAGGGCCTGCGCGATTCTTTTTGGATGCAAGCCATGGAGGGGGGGCATCAACCGATCTACGAGTGCATCAAGGCTTTCTCCGAAACCGACTTCACCGAGGATCTCAAGAAATTCGACGTGCCAACCTTGATCTTGCACGGCGACGACGATCAAATCGTGCCGATCGGCACTGCGGCCATGATGTCCTCGAAGCTGATCAAGAATGCTCAGCTCAAGGTCTATGCCGGCAGCCCTCACGGCATCTGCTCGACCGAAAAGGATCGGGTCAACGCCGACCTGCTGGCTTTTCTTGAAGCTTAAGTTGGGAAGGCCGACGGCTTATCCGACGTCAGAATAGAACTTCTTGTCGTAGTCTTCCCAAGGCCGGGCCGTCGCGTTTTTCTTCATATGGGCGAAGATCCGAAGACAGAGGCGGCGGCAGCGATAATAAAGAGCGTCGGCGTACTGAATTCGTTCGTGCTCGCGAAGCTCCCGCGCCCGTTGCCGGCATTCCGCGATATAGCTCTTGAGAAATCGGCGAACCGGCGGCTCGTAGTGCGCTGGGTAAAGCTCTTCAACGGGGTTGACCAATCCGAGATGCAACACCTCGAGCGGCATATTGACCGTAATGTCTTCTTCGCTATCGGCTTCTTCGCTGTAGACATCATTTTCGATGCAAGCATCCATCATCATTTCAACCTCATGATTTAGGGGTCCTATCAAAACCCTAAAAGCAATTTCAAAGCCAAAACCGTCTTCCAAATTAAAAAAAACAATAATATTTTCAACTAGTTAGAGAGAGGCTGCTTCGGCTCAGAAAAAAATCCGAAGAACGAATGACCAAATTCGAGGCGCTGCTTATTTTTTTGCCATCAAAAGCGCTTGAGAACCGTTTCGGCGAGCTTCAGCAATTTGCTTTGGGCGTCCTTGGCGCTGGGAATGCCGAGCACGAAGACGAGAGTCGATCGCCGCACCACGATCGTGGCGAAGGCCGGGCCGCCCGAGACGGCATTCGGCGCCCACCGGGCTTCATCGGCTCCCGGAACCGAGATGGCTTGCGATGACGAGCCACCACTCTCGCCGATCGCCGTTTCCAGCGTCGCCTTGGCTTCAGTTGAGTTGGCTCCAGCCGGATAGAAAACGTCGAGCTCGATTCCTCCGGTGGCGCTGGATTTCCCGGCGTAAACGCAATAGGCGCTGGCTCCCTTATCGCTGACATTGGCCGTGGGCGGCGCAGCCTGGCTCAAGCCAAGGCCCTGAAAATCGGCGACGTTCAGGCCGCCGCACATCGCCGGTCCCGATCCGGGAGCGATGGGAGCGGCCTGACCCACTACTGCGTAAAGCAAAGCCGTTAAGAAGAGCGCTGCAAGCGCGGTCAATTTTGTTTTCATTGAGTTCCTCCCGATGGCTTGCCCATCGCGAGATTCTTCACGATAGGCAAGCGATGAAAGTCAAGACAGCTGACG
>JBIOXX010000114.1:0-4518 GCA_044869875.1 bacterium
CGGCAAGGCTGGGCTCAAGAGTCCGTCGATCCCCAAGAGGCCTTACTTTTGATGGCCCGTCAAGCGGTGGCGCGGTGCTTCGGCGGAGTTTTGCCAACAAGCCCCGGCCTGGGCCTGACTCGGCAAAGAGAAAATGCGTCCTTGAGCCGGTGGTTGCGCGGGGAGAAGCTCGAATATTCAAGCACCCTCACTACTCAAATGTTCTACTACCAAGTAAGGAAGCTCTTGGAGGGTTTGGGGCAAGAGACCGAGGCGGTGGAAGCAGCGATCGAGGCGGCGATCTTTACGGAGCGGGGTTGGCCGAGTAAGGCGGAAGGCCCCGCGGAGAGTTTGCTATTGCTGGCCCGTCAAGCGGTGGCGCGGCGCTTCGGCGGAGTTTTGCCTCAGAATCCCGGCCTGGGCCTGCCTCATCAAAATGAAAAGTCGCCCTTGAGGCGCTGGTTGCGCGGGGAGAAGAAGGATGTGGACAAGAATCTCCTCCCCCAAATCCGCATTCTCCTCCGCGAAGGCGCCGGGTTGGAAGAGGCCAAAATCGAAGCTCTGATCCAAGAGGCTCAGAAGTTAGAAGGCCATCGCTAAATCCCGAGGAATTCTTCAAGGCTCTTTTCCGGCCTTCAAGGCCCAGCGCGCCCCGGGGCCTCGGCCCGGTTTGCGCAACCGCGCCACCTCGCGAAGATCCAGCAGTGCCTGTTGGCGGGTGAGGGGGTGGGGGAGGGCCTTCAAGTAATCCGCAATGCGGATCTCTTTTCTCTCGTTAAAGAGTTTTCGCAGGATGTTCTTCCGCGAGGCTGCGTCCAAGGTGCCGGCGCTTTGCTTGCGATAGACGTCGATGGTCGGCGCCTCGCGGGCGAGGAAGCCCCACTTTTTGTATTCCGAAAAGCGTTCCTCCGCGCTGCGCTTGGAAAGCGTTCCGCCGGGCGCGTAGAGGTCTCGAAAGTAGAGCTGGGTGGGCACGGGTTTCAAGCCGCGCTGGAGGTATTCCATGAAGTAGCGGGATTCTTCCTCCGTGGCGGCGGCCTTGGCGAACTCGGAGATGACGGCGATCGTTTGCGGAGTTCCCATACCGGGATAACATTCGCGAAGCCATTGGGGACGGATTTCTCGCCAGTGCTTGTGGAAATATTCGACTAGGATACCCAAGAGGCGAGGATCGTAGCGACTGAGGTCGGCCGCCAAGGCCAGCAACTCCTCGGCCGAAGAAGGGCGATAAGGCCAGGATTCCTTCGCTCCCGAGGCGCTGGCGCCCAGCTTGGCCATCTCGTAATAGACGCGGGAGAGAGTCTTTTCGTCCGGCGGACCGAGCAGCATTTCAACCTCCCACTTGATCTTCGGCCTCGAGCAGAAAATCGAGGGCATTCTGCGCGCCGGGATAGCTCTTTTGCAGCAGTGAACGCAGGTGAGCCTCGACGAAATTGATATTCGCCCCTTTGCGCAGCAGGATTTTGGCGTGGGGCATGTCCTTCTCGCGGCCGGCGAAACATTTCATCACCAACAGGTCTTCCAAGCCCAGGGCGAAAACGACGAGAGACTTGCCTCGAAAGACTTCGACCAACCGAGAGCCATAGTCGCTGGGGAGAGAACCGAGAAAGGTCTCGAAATAGGGATTGAGCCAATCGGGAGAGATCTCCAGCTCCCTTCCGCTTTCTTTGACGAAGGGGTCGAGCTGAGCCTGGGTTATCTTGCTTTGGAAGGGAACGCCGTCGATGTCGGCGGTATGGAGGGGCACTTGGTAGGCTAGGCCGAAGGCGCCGCCGCCTCCGATCAGGAGCTTAACGTCCTTGATCTGCGCCGCGTTGAGCTTTTGATCCAAGCGGGCCAGGGCTTTTTTCATGAGATCGAGCTTCACGTGCCTAAAAGACAACATAATAGACAAATTGTCAAATATATTGTCTATTAGGGCCGGCCCGAGGCATCTTCCTCCGCCGCGACCCTACAATTCCCCTTGACCTCTTTCCTAACCCCGCCTAACCCTCCGCTAAACCTTTGGATTTTGGAATTATGGAAGAGAATCCCTACTACCTCCAACGCCTGGAAAAGCTCAATCAACTGCGCGAGCAAGGGCTCAATCCCTTTCCCAATGGCCTGGCCGTTTCCCACACCAGCGGCGAGATTCTCGCGAAATACGATTCACTGAAGAAAGAACAGCTCGAAGCCGAAAAGATCCCGGTCAAGGTCGCCGGTCGCATCATGTTGCTGCGCTCCTTTGGCAAGGCGGCTTTCGCCAAATTGAAAGATCGGGAAGGGCGGATCCAGGCCTACATTAAGAAGGACGCGGTTTCGGCCGAGGACTACGCCGTCTTCGAGAAGGCCGAGGTCGGCGATTTCCTTTGCGTCGAGGGCTATCTCTTCCGCACCAAGACCGACGAGCTCTCGATCCACGTCGAGAAACTCCAGCTCGTCGTCAAGACCCTCCAGCAATTACCCGAGAAGTTCCACGGCCTGACCGACGTCGAGGCCCGCTATCGCCAGCGCTACGTCGACCTCATCATGAACGACGAGGTCAAGGACGTCTTCCTCAAGCGCTCCCAGATCATTCAAAAGATCCGAAATTTCTTAACCGAGCGCCGCTTCATCGAGGTCGAGACCCCAATGATGCAGCCCATTCCCGGCGGCGCCGCAGCCAAGCCTTTCGTCACCCACCACAATGCCCTCGATATGAAGCTCTACCTGCGGATCGCGCCCGAGCTCTACCTCAAGCGGCTGGTGGTCGGAGGCATCGAGCGGGTTTTCGAGATCAACCGCAATTTCCGCAATGAGGGGATCAGCATCCAGCATAACCCCGAGTTCACGATGCTGGAGTTCTACCAAGCTTACGCCACTTACGAGGACTTGATCGCGTTGACCGAGGACCTACTCTCGAGCTTGGCCCGGGACGTTAGCGGCTCCACAGATCTCAACTATCAAGGCACCCCGATCAGCTTCGCCAAGCCCTTCAAGCAAATCACCTTGAAGGATTCCTTGGTCGAGGTCGGCGGCTTCGATCCAGCCATCCTGACTTCGCGAGAGAAGGCCTTGGCCGAGGCCAAGCGGCTCGAAATTCATTTGAAGAAGGAAAAGGAAGGCCTCGGCGCCATCCTGACCGAGCTTTTCGAAGAGACCGTCGAGAAGAAGCTGATGCAGCCGACCTTCGTCACCCAATATCCGACCGAGGTTTCGCCGCTCTCCCGGCGCAACGAAAAGGACCCCGAGGTCACCGACCGCTTCGAGCTTTTTATTTACGGCCGGGAGATCGCCAACGGCTTCAGCGAGCTCAACGATCCCATTGACCAGAAGGGTCGTTTCCTCAAGCAGGTCCAGGCTCGCGAAGCCGGCGACGAAGAGGCGATGTATCTCGACCAGGATTTCGTCACCGCCCTCGAGTACGGCATGCCGCCGACGGCGGGCGAGGGCATCGGGATCGATCGCCTGACCATGCTGCTCACCGACCAGCCCTCGATTCGCGACGTCATCCTCTTCCCGCATATGCGGCATAAGAGCTGAACAAGGCATGAAGGCCGAAACCTTTCTCGCCAACAAATTCCTCTCCGGCAAAAGACGGCGCTTCTTCGTTTCCTTTCTGACTTTAATGGCGATCGCCGGCGTGGCCATCTCGGTGATGGCCTTCATCGTCGTTCAAGGCGTCATGGTCGGCTTCGCCAAGGACCTTCAGGCCAAGGTCATCGGCTTTTCGCCGCATCTTTCTTTGAAGCTGAAATCCGGCGAGCCGATTTCGGAGGGCTTCCTCCAGAAAATTTCCGATGAGCCGGGCGTCGAACGGGCGGTGACTTATCTCGAAGGCGAGGCCGTGCTGCGCACCGACGACGATGAGGTCCAAGGCGTGAAGCTTCGCGGCCTCGAAGCCGGCGATCCCCATTTTCCGTCGACCATGAAGGTCCATTTCGAGGAAGGCGAGGACTGGAACTCTTTGCAGGCCAAGGGCGACGAGCTGCCCGGCATCCTGATGGGGCGGGAGATGGCGTCCAGCCTCGGCGTCGTTCCGGCCCTTTTGGAGGAAGTCGAGCTGCTTTATCCCTTTGGCACGGTCGGCCCCACCGGCGAGGTCGAGCCCAACGTCCGGCGCTTCCGGGTCGTCGGGACTTTCCGCTCCGGTTACTTCGAATACGACAATAAGTACGCCATCGCCGCGTTGCCCGAGCTGCAAAGACTCTTCGGCGATAATGCCTCGGTTCAAGTCGGCGTTTACTTCACCGATCCGCAGCGGGCCGCTCAGGATCGCGAGCGCTTCCAGTCGCTCCCCGGCGTTGCCGGGACTTCGACCTGGCAGGAGCGGAACTCGCGGCTCTTCTCGGCGCTAAAGCTGGAGCGGCTCGGCATGATCGTGGTCTTGAGCCTGATGAGCGTCCTGGCTTCCTTCAATATTCTCTGCATGTTGATGCTGGTGGTGTTCGAGCGGCGCCGCGATTTGGCCCTGCTCAAGGCTCTGGGCCTGAGCGAGCCGGGCATCTCGAGAATCTTCTATCGGGCCGGCCTTTGGATCGGCCTGGTCGGAGGTCTGCTCGGATTGGGCGGGGGGCTTTT
>JBIOXX010000115.1:0-4725 GCA_044869875.1 bacterium
ATAAAGCCGATCCGCAAAATCGGTGGCATGGAGGAGGCTGAAGGTCGTGGGAGTGAGCGACTTCTTCTTCTTGCCTTCCTTGGTGGTTTTTTTGACCACGACCGAGCTGTTCCACTCGCTCATGAAGACTGGATAGCCTTGGGATTCGAGGTAGCTGTGGAGAAGGCGAACTTGGGTCGATTTCCCGGAGCCGTCGATGCCTTCAACGATGATGAGCTTGCCGGGATATTTATGGGGTTCTTGAAAAAACATAGGAATATTCGCTCACTTCACGACCTGAAGGCGGCTCTTCAATCGTGTCGGCGCCTTTTCTATACTATCCCTGTCCCATTGTCCTCTCAATACCTTGCCACTAGGCATTGCCGCCTTTTCTTTCAACAGGAAAAATAAATCGCGGCCGGCGAGCTCTTCGAAGAGGTCGCACTTTTGGCGGGCGTCCCAAAGCTCGTATTCGGCGTCGTTGTGAGCGCTGAGATAGAAAGAAATCGCCTTTTTCTTCACCTTCACCTCGACCGAATCGACGACACCGAAGTGCGAGCGATCGAGAGCGTCGGCAATGCGCAGAATTCCGGCCAGCCACTTGATGCGATGACGCAGAGCTTTGCTTTGCCCGGCCCATTCCGGATGTTTGGACTTGGGCAGGCCGCGGCGATGATAACGGGCGACTAGGGCCAGGACATCGAGCTCTTCTTGGCTGAAGCCGTTCATTCCCGAGTTTTTGATCAGGTAATAGGCGTGATGGTGATGTCGGGAGAAGCCGATGTGGTAGCCGATGTCGTGGAGCAGGGCCGCGTAATGGAGCAGTTCGCGGTCGAGGCCGTCCAAGCGGTGGAGCTTGAGGGTCTGATCGAAAATCTGCAAGGCCAGCCTGGAGCTGTGCTCGGCGTGGGCCTTTTCGTAGTTGCACTTGGTGGCCAGCCGCAGGACGTTGCGCAGGCGAACGTCGGGAATGTTCTCCTCGCTCTTGAGGCGGAAGCGGTTGCGGGCGATGTAGTCGTAGACCATGCCCTCGCGGATCGCCTTGTCGCAGAGCGAGATCGAATCGAGCTTGAAGATTTTCATCGCCAAACAGGCCGAGGCCGCGCCGCTGACGATGAGGTCGTTGCGCAGCGGATCGAGGCCCTTCATCGCCGCCCGGTCCTCGGGGCTCGATTGAACCAGCCGGCCGTAGAGTTCTTTCAGGTCTTCGTAGCTCAATCTGCCGCCGCGGGCCGACCAGTCCTGGGATCGGTTTTGAGAGTAGTGGGCCATGGCCGCCAAGTTTTGCAAAGTGCCGGAGGTGCCGATGGCCTGGTCGACGCCGAGGGCCTTGATCTGGGGCGCGATGCTCTTGAGCTGAGTCGCGACGTACTTTTCCATCCGCCGGATTTCTTTTTCGCTGCCTTCCTTGAGGAAGAGCTGCTTCAAGCGGGCCGCGCCGAGCTTGAGGCTCTTCAAAAACAAGATGCGCTGGGGATTGACCACCAGGATCTCGACGCTGCCGCCGCCGATGTCGATGATCAGGGTATTGCCTTCCTTGAGCTCCAGCGAATGTTTCACCCCGAGATAGATCAGCCGGCCTTCTTCCTCGCCGGTGATGACTCGGACCCGGATCTTGGTTTCCTTGCGGATTTTTTGGATGAACTCGCCGCCGTTGTGGGCCTCGCGCACCGCCGAGGTTGCGACGGCGACGATTTTCTGGATGCCCTTGCTTTGGGCCAGGAAATAAAACTTGCGGATGGTCGCCAACCCGCGCTCCATCACCGCCCGGCTGAGGTAGCGCTTGGCCATCGTGCCGTCGCCGAGCCGGGCCATCTCTTTTTCCCGGCCCAGCATCTCGAAGGTGAAGTTGGGATGAATCTCGGCCATCAGCATATGGATGGAGTTGGTTCCCAGATCGATGACCGCGATTCTCACGCTTTCTCCTTTGGAAAGACTTGGGCCAGGGCTTGGCTCTGACGGGCTAGGAAGCTTTTTTGACCGGCCTCGATTTCGGCTTCCAGTCCCTGTCCGATTTCTTTGAGATCATGCCCGGCCTTCTCTTTTTGGGCAACGCGTTTGATCCGCCCCTTCTTCAATAGGCCGAAGAGCACTTCCATGTCGTGGAGCTCGCCAATGTCGTCTTGGAGGACCTTGAGGAGATCGATCTCCCGGCGCTGGGTCGAGTTGGCCGGCGCCAGCTCCAGAAGGTAGCGCCATTGCTTGAAGCGGATGCGAAGCTCGTGGAGGGTTTCCATGTCGCCCTTGGCTCGATAGTCCGAATAGCAGCGCCAGGCACGACGCTTGGCCAAATCGCGGCGCTTCTCCCAGGCCGGGCGGTAGTTCTCTTGACCCCGGCGGAGCTGGCCCAAAATTTTTTGCAGCGCTTGGGTCAGGGCGGCCCGCTGTTTTTTTCCGATCTGCTTCGCCATCCGGCGGCGGGCTTGGCGGGCCCTATTTTTTAGCTCCGATTCGACGAAGGGGAAGGAAAAGCGGCTGCGCCAGAGCTTCAAGCTCACATCGAGGCTGCGAATTTCACCGAGTTGGTTCGTCAAAAACTTGACGGACTTCTGGATCCTAGGCTTGAGGCCGGCGAGAGGGTCTTCGTCGAGAACTTCGAAAATCGCTCGAAGTCGCCGCGTCGCCACCCGCAGGCGATGGACTTCGCCGCGCGAGAGCTTGGCATCGAAGTTCTTCAAAGCCTTTGCGATTTCCAAAAGCTTGGCAAAAAGGGACCGAGAGAAGAAGGTCGCTGGGGCTTTGGATTCCCGAGTGGGGAGGATATTTTTCTTGGTAAAACGGGCTGTTCTCAAAGTGAGAAACCTTCTCAAAATGATTGAAAACGAGCGCGAACTTTCTGGATGTATCGCGAAAAGATAAAGTAAATCAAGTGCTTATACAGGGGGTTGAAATGTCTATTTGGCAATGGTTTTGCAATTATCAAAACGCAGCCAGGTTCCGGGGAATGGCGAGAGGAACTAGGGGTGAAGAGGAGGATTTTCGAGAACTCCTCTTGGAAGTGGGCTCGCCAAAGGAACTGGTTTCAACCCGATCTGCTGGAAGAAGCGGATCGGGTTTTTTGTCTTTACCTGATCCAGGCCCATCGTTTATCTCCAGCCGCGTTGCTTATCGTTAATCGATTCATGCTGGAGATTTTATGAGCGAGAAGATTCTGCAATTGTTGGGTTCGGATGGCGATGCGCTGCTCAGTCATCAGTGCAAGACCGTGTCGAAGGACCAAATTCACTTGCCGGGCCCTGATTTCATCGACCGAGTTTGGACGGCGACCGACCGGCCGATCAACGTGCTGCGGAATTTCCAGTCGCTCTTCAGCCACGGCCGATTGGCCGGCAGCGGCTATCTCTCGATTTTACCGGTAGATCAGGGGATCGAGCATTCGGCCGGCGCTTCCTTCGCGCCGAATCCCATTTATTTCGATCCCGAGAATTTGGTGAAGCTGGCCGTGGAAGGCGGTTGCAACGCGGTGGCTTCGACCTTGGGCGTCCTCGGCTCGGTGGCTCGGAAGTATGCTCACAAGATTCCCTTTATCTTGAAGCTCAACCACAACGAGTTCTTGAGCTACCCCAATACCTTCGACCAAAGCCTCTTCGCCTCGGTCGAGCAGGCCTTCGATATGGGGGCGGTCGGTGTCGGCGCCACCGTCTACTTCGGCTCGCCGGAGAGCCGCCGCCAGATTTGGGAGATCAGCCAAGCCTTCAAGAAGGCCCATGAATTGGGCATGGTGACGATTCTCTGGGCTTATCTCCGCAGCTCGGCCTTCAAGACCAAGGACAAGGATTACCACGTCGCCGCCGACTTGAGCGGCCAGGCCAACCACTTGGCCGCGACCATCGAGGCCGACATCGTCAAGCAGAAGCTGCCCGAGAACAACGGTGGCTTCGAGGCTTTGAACTTCGGTAAGACTCACAAGAAGGTCTACAGCGAGCTGTCCTCGGAGAACCCGATCGATTTAACCCGTTACCAAGTTTTGAATTGCTTCATGGGCCGGGCCGGTTTGATCAACAGCGGCGGCGCCTCGGTGGGCAAGGACGACTTGGCTCAAGCGGTCCGCACCGCGGTCATCAACAAACGGGCCGGCGGCATGGGTCTCATCAGCGGTCGCAAGGCTTTCCAGAAGCCGATGAAGGAAGGCGTGGAGTTGCTGAACGCGATTCAAGACGTCTATCTCGCCAAAACAATCACCGTCGCCTAGTCGACTTCCTCTATTTTGAGGTAGGAGCCGAAGGTGGCTTCGACCGACATTCCCTTCGGCAGCTGGGAGCGAAGGGTCGGCATCGCCTCGCGCAAGCCAATTAGAATTGCCGGAGTATTCGCCCACCATTTCTTGATCAGCCCCAAGGCGACAACTCGCTTGCCCTGATAGGTAACGATCGATTTTTCCTTCTCGGCTCCCAGCACGACCGTTGCGACGTCGAAGAGGCGAACGGCGTAACCCTGAGGATGGGGGAGGGTCATCCGGCTCAGAACTTCCGTCGATGGCGCCTGATCCATTGAAGAAAAAACGAATTCGACCAGGCCGTTTTCCCGCCTAGTCGACGCAGCTTTGATGGCTTGTCGGGATAGAGCTTCTTCCACATCTTGCTGCCGGAGTCCGTAGGCCGCGAGGCGTTGGGGGTCGGATCGAATCTGCAGGGCAGGGCGGCGCTCGCCAAGGACGGTGACGGTGGCCACGCCCATGAGGTTTTGCAAGCGGTCCCGAATCCGGCGTTCGGCAAAATCGCTAATCTCGGTTTGCGAAAATGCGTC
>JBIOXX010000116.1:0-7870 GCA_044869875.1 bacterium
GCAACAGCTCGCGGCCGAGGAGCTCGAAAAGCTCATCCGCGAGGCCATCGCCGAAACCGGCGCCCAGGGCGCCAAGGACATGGGCAAGGTGATGAAGGCGCTGATGCCGAAGACCGCCGGCAAAGTGGATGGAAAAGCCATGAGTGAGCGAGTCAAAGCTTTGTTGGGATAATAATTCACCGGACCTGGTGAAAAACAAACAACCGAGGTGCAGCCTTTGTTTTCGGAAGAACAACTCTCTGAGATCCGAGAACGAATTTCGATCGTCGAATTCATCGGCGAGCAGGTCCAACTTAAGAAGGCCGGCAAGAACTACAAAGGCCTCTGCCCCTTTCACCAAGAAAAATCGCCCTCTTTCATCGTCAGCCCCGAGCGCGACACCTTTCACTGCTTCGGCTGCGCCACCGGCGGCAACGTCTTCCACTTCTTGATGAAGCTCGAGAGCCTGAGCTTTCCCGAAGCCGTCGAACGCCTGGCCGAGCGAGCCGGCGTGGCGGTGGCCTCCGCGGGCCCGGCCGATCCGGCCGCCAAGCAGCGCCGCGAGACCGGCCTCGAAGTCCTGCGCCAAGCCGCTTGGTACTATCACTGCTATCTGAAAAATTTGCCGAAAGAGCACGAAGTCTGGGCCTATTTGGCCAAGCGCCAAATTCCGGAGGCGGCAGTCGAAGCCTTCCACATCGGCTACTGCCCGACCCAGGAGTCGGGCCTGGCCGGACGGCTCGAAACCAAGGGCCTGCCCCGGGAAGCTTTGGAGAAATACTCGCTTTACCGCGGCCGCCGCGAGTTCTTCCGCGGCCGCCTGCTCTTCCCGATCTTCCGCCACGACAAAAAAGTCGTGGGCCTGGGCGGACGGCTCTTCCACGAAAAGGACGAGGGTCCCAAGTACCTCAACTCGCCGGAATCGGAGTTTTTCAAAAAAGGCGAGCTCTTCTACGCCTTCCATCTCGCCAAGAACGAGCTCAAGCGGAAAAACCAGATCCTGCTGGTCGAGGGCTATCTCGACGTCATTACTCTCCATATTCACGGCTTTGCCCAGGCCATTGCCCCCTTGGGTACCGCCCTGACTCCCCATCACGCCAAGTCGCTCCAGCGTCTGGGTGCTGAAATCGTTCTGCTTTTCGACGGCGACAACGCCGGCCAAGAGGCCAGTTTACGAGCCCTCGACGTCCTGCTGGCCTGTGGCGTGATCCCTCAAATCGTCCGCTTGGAAAGCGGCGAAGACCCCGATTCCTACCTCCGGCGTTACGGCCGCTTGGCCTTCGAAAAAAAGCTCGCCGAGCGGAGAAACCTTTTGGAAGAACTCATCGATAAGTGGGCAGCTTCGGTGGGGCGAGGGCCCGCAGCCTTGGAACAGAAGGGTCGGGCGGCTCGCCGACTGATGGCTTTGATAGAAAAGATTCCCGATTCCATCGTTCAAAATCTCTATCGACGCCGTTTGGCAGAGGCCTTCGACATGCCCGAGGACTGGCTTCGAGCCCCGGCGGCCCGGCCGACTTCACGTCGCTCGGAGCCGGGCCAAACGTCCCAGGCCCCAGCCAGGGTCGCGGCCGGCCTGCCCGAAGAAGAGGCTTTGCTCGAAATTTGGCTGAAATTCCCGGTACTTCGGGAGGACATCGTCCTGGCTATCGAGCCCCAGGACTTCTCGGCGGAGCTCCTGGTCGAAACAGCCCGGGCGTTTTGGGAGTTGGCAAAGAGCGAACCTTATGGAAAAACTGGCAGATTCCTCGAGGTCGCCCCGCCGGGTTTGCTGACGATTTTGACGGAATTAGCCATGCGGCCCGACGGCATGGACGATGCGGCAACGGCACGGCAGAGCTTGGAACAGGCCCTGCTCCGCTTCAAAGAAAGACGCCTAAAAGCCGAGTTGCAGGCCTTGCGAAGCCAGGGTCCCGAGATCCATCTACTTCACGAGAAGGTGCAGGCCCTGTCCCAGGTCTTGAAGGATAAAGCGAGGAGCTATGACCAAGGAAAAAACTAACGACATTCAAGGTTTGATCGAGCTCGGCAAGGAGCGTGGCTTCCTCACCTACGAAGACATCAACGAGGCCTTGCCCGATGACGTCACGTCGGCCGATCAAATCGACGACGTTTTAAGCGTCTTTGACGAGCTCGACATCGAGATCGTCGAAAAGGAAGAGGACGGCAAGAACATCGCCGCCAAGGGCGGCAAGAAGAAGGTTCCGGCCGCCGCCGCAGCGGCTCGAGCTGCCGCCGCATCGGCCAACAAAGAGGAAAAAGAAGAGGAAGACGAAAGCGAAGCCGACGACGAGGACGACAGCGAGGAAGTCGAGGTCGAAGTCGAGACCGCCGCCGCGGCTGCCGCCAGCGCCGATTCCTTCGGCAAGTCCAGCGACCCGGTGCGGATGTATCTCCGCAAAATGGGCTCGGTGGCCCTGCTCACCCGCGAGGGCGAAGTCGAAATCGCCAAACGCATCGAGCAGCACGAGGACGACGTCCTGGTCACCTTGATCACCAGCCCCTTCGGCATGAACGAGATTTTCAACCTGGGCGAGAGCGTCAAGAAGGCCAAGGTCCGCCTCTCCGACGTCGTCAAGGACGTCGACGACCTGACCCAGGACGAGAACTTCGACGAGGAAGCCTTCCGCGCCCAGGTCATGAAGCACTTCGTCAAGTTCAAGACCCTCTCTAAGGAATACGAGCGCCACGCCAAGAAAAGCAAGCAGGCCTCGCTTTCCAAGAAGGCCAAGGAGAATGCGCTCAAGGCGGTCGAAGAGTCGAAGCAGAAGCTGTTGGCCAACGTCAAGGAGATCCGCTTCAACCGCAAGGCGATCAACAAGGTCATCGACAAGATCAAGGAGATGATCGACCAGATCAACGCCCAGGAGGCGATCATCTCGAGCTATGGCTCCAAGATCGACGAAGCCGATTCCGACGAAGGCTTGGACAAGCTCAAGAAGGCCAAGAAGAGCAGCTACATGCTGCGCAAGCTGGCCAAGGACCTCGACGTCTCGAAGGAAGAAGTCGAGAACATGCTCAAGACCGTGCAGGCCGCCGGCCGCAAGGTCAAGATGCTCGAAGAGGAATACGGTTACACCAGCAAGGCCCTCCACGATCTCTTCTACGACATCAAGCGCAACCAGTTCATGGCCGACCGGGCCAAGAGTGAGCTGATCGAGGCCAACCTCCGCTTGGTCGTCAGCATCGCCAAGAAATATACCAACCGCGGCCTCCAGTTCCTCGACCTGATCCAGGAAGGCAACATCGGCCTGATGAAGGCGGTCGACAAATTCGAATACCGCCGCGGCTACAAGTTCTCGACCTACGCGACTTGGTGGATCCGTCAGGCCATCACTCGGGCCATCGCCGACCAAGCCCGCACCATCCGGATCCCGGTCCACATGATCGAGACCATCAACAAGCTGGTCCGAACCTCCCGCTACCTGGTCCAAGACCTGGGCCGCGAACCGACGCCCGAGGAGATCGCCGAGAAGATGGAATTGCCGCTGGAGAAGGTCCGCAAGGTCCTGAAAATCGCCAAGGAGCCGATCTCGCTCGAGACCCCGATCGGCGAGGAAGAAGACAGCCACTTGGGCGACTTCATCGAGGACAAGAGCGTGATCAATCCCTCGGAGGCGGTGGTCAACATGAACCTCTCCGAGACCACGACCAAGGTTCTCTCGACCCTGACCCCGCGCGAGGAGAAGGTTTTGCGGATGCGATTCGGCATCGGCGAGAAATCGGATCACACTCTGGAAGAGGTCGGCCGCGACTTTTCGGTCACCCGCGAGCGTATCCGGCAGATCGAAGCCAAGGCGTTGCGCAAGCTCCGCCATCCCTCGCGGGCCAAGAAACTTAAAAGTTTCGTCGACTGGTGATCTTTGTTATAGATTCGGCTTCGGTGCGGGCCGATAGCTCAGTTGGTTAGAGCTCCCGGCTCATAACCGGGCGGTCGAAGGTTCGACTCCTTCTCGGCCCATTAGTGAACGGGAAAGAAAGAGCACACCCTAAGCGGTGTGGGTTGAAGGGCGAGGAGCCAACTCGCCCTGGGCTTTAGCCAGCCCGAACTTGCTTCGGGCTGGCGAATGAACTCGACTCCTTCTCGGCCCATTTTTGAAAATTTGAACCAAAGGACTCCATGAAAGACCACATGCAGCGGCTGGCTCAAACGGTTGGCCTGGCTCAAGAGATCCAAAACATCAAAGACGACTTGGAAGAGCTTCCGGCCAAGGTCCGTCAACTCGAGGGCGAGCTCGAAACCATCGACGCCCAATACCAACAAAAGAAGACCGCCCTGGACAAGGCCGAGAGTGAGGCCAAGCGCCACAAGTCCGACATCGAGGGCGACGCCGCCTCGCTCAAAGTGAAAGAGGAGCGGCTCCACACCATCAAGACCAACAAGGAATACCAAGCGGTCTTGAAGGAGATCGCCACCGGCAAGACCTCGGTCAAGGACCGGGAGGCGGCTATCGTGAAGTTCCTGGGCGAGGCCGAGGGCCTCAAGACCGAAGTCGCGCCGCTCGAGAGCCAGCGCCAAGACTTGCTGACCAGCCTCGAGCAGGAGCGAGGCCAGATCCAGGGCCGGCTCGACGAGCTCAAGCAAAAACTAAGCAGCCTCGAGGCCCAGCTTAACGAGCAACTTTCCTCCCTGCCTGAAGATATTCGACATAAATATTTGCGCATCCAAGGCAAGCGCCAGCCGCCAGCGGCGAGGCTCGCCGAGGGAACTTGTCAGGAATGTTTCATGAGCGTCCCGCCCCAGCTCTACATCGAGATCCGGAAAACGTTCGAGATCCATTCCTGCCCCAATTGCCACCGCCTTTTATTCATTGAATCCTAAGTCTCGCTTGGACCGCGAGCCTTTCGGAGGAGAAAATCTATGTATGGACCACTTCCCGCCGACACCCTGGCCGAGCTGCTGCTCTACCTCAACGACCACGAAAGCTTCGATTCGCTGAAAGGGCTGGGCACAGTGTCGCGCCAGGCCCTGGGCGCGGCGCTCACGACCTTGGCGGCCAAGCTCAAAGCCGAGCTGCCCGATGCCACCGAGCCGCCCGACTTCAAGGACTGGAAGGAAGTTTCCGAGCCCTTCCGCAAGCTTTTGGCCCAGCTCAGCCCTCGCGAGGCTAAGCTCCTGCTCAAGGGCTTGGGCAATTGAATCCGAAACATCTCTTCGTCTATGCCGACGGCGGCTCCCGGGGCAATCCCGGACCGGCCGGCGCCGGAGCCTACTTGGAAAACGAGGGCGGTGAGCCGGTCGCCCGCATCTATAAATACCTCGGAGAAACCACCAATAACGTCGCCGAGTACAGCGCCCTGATCTTCGGCCTGAAGGAAGCCCTGCGCCAGAAAGCCGAGGAAGTGACGGTGCGGATGGATTCGCAATTGGTGGTGCGGCAGATCGCCGGCGAGTATCGGGTGAAGGAGCCGACGCTGCAAAAGCTTCACGCTCAGGCCCAGGACCTGCTCGGCAACTTCAAGCGCTACCGGGTCGAGCACATCCCCCGTGCTGAAAATGCCAAGGCCGACGAGCTAGCCAACTACGCCATGGACCGAGCGCCTAGCTCATGAAGACCGCCGGCTGGACCGCCGGCGTAGCCCAAACATACCAAGCAAGCCCAATCCCAGGCCGAAAACGATCCACCGACTGCCCGGCCCTTCGTTAAAGCTCAGCGAGCACCAGACGTTCCCGCTGCCCTCGATCAAGCCGAAGAATCCCGGCGTTGGAGTCGGACTTGGCGAGGGAGTGGAAATCGGCGTCGGACTCGGTGTCGGCGTCGGAGGCGTCTGCTGGGCGCTCACCTCGTTGATGACGGCGTTGTTGCTAAGGTTCGGATCTTCGGTGCCACCGCCGACGGTCAATTGGATGTCGACGAGACCCGGCGCCGTCGGCGTCACGGCGAAGGTGATCACCAGCGTATTGGAACCGGCCGCCGCCAGAATCGAGTCGATAGTGCAAGTAAAGGTATTGGCGGAAACGCTGCAACTCCCGGTCACCCCCGGCGGGAGTTGGGGCGTCGAAATATCGCCGATCGCGCCCTGAATCACGCCGGCGATCACCACGTCGTCGGCGTCGTCAGGGCCGTTGTTGACGATGGTCATCGTATAGTCGATGGGCTGGCCCGGCGGAACGGTGGGCGAGGACGGCGTCACCTCGACCGATAGATCGCTCACCGCGGGCGGATCGGAGCTGATCACGAAGGCGTTGGACAATCGATTCTCCAGCACCGGGTCCTGTTCAATGGAAGCCACCGTCACTTGGTCGTTCCAAGTTCCCTCGGCTGAAAGGCTGCTGTCGTAGGTGAAAGTCACGCTGCCGCCATTGGAAATATTCGGCAAGTCGCATTCGATGCCATTTTGATCTCCGGCCAGCGGGGCGCAGTCACTATCGCTCAAGTCACCGCCGATATTCGAAATCGCGTCGAAAGGCCCGGACTGGAGATCGGTCACCCGCACGCCGGTCGCCCCATCGGGCCCCAGATTGCTCACCGTGACTTGATACTGAATCGTCGATCCCACCGTCACCGGCTGGGCGCTCAGCACCGTCTTGGTGATGCTGAGATTGGCCTCCGGCGTCGGTGGCGGCGTCGGAGTGGGAGTTGGGGTCGGCGTCGGGGTGGGCGTAGGAGTCGGAACCGGCAGCAAGACGACCTCCAAGGTCGTGGGATCGGGTTTCAGCGCATTGCCCGGCTCGTCGGAGAGAATATTGGTCGGAACGCCTAAGGTCGTAAAGGTAAGCTCGGCCTGATTCTCCTTGGTTCCGATCGTCGAAGTCAAAACTTGGACCGTGATCGAGGAGCTGGATCCCGCAGGAATCGTGAGCCCGGTGATCGTCAGAGTATCGGTGCCAGCATAACTGTTGACCATTCCACCGAAGGGATTGGCCAAGCTGCCGGCGACGTAGAGAAGGCCGGCCGGCAAGGTATCGCTGAAATCGGCACTACCCACCGAAGGACCGGGATTCAAGATCGTATAGGTGTAGGTCACTTCGTTGCCCACTTCGACAAGCGCGGGCGAGACGGTTTTCTCCAGATCGGGCGCGAAAGGATTGGAGGCGGCGTCTTGGGAGCTGGAGGTCGGGCCATTGGCCACCAAGGTGAAGCTTCCGGTGCTGACATCGCCGCGGAAGAAATCGCCGGTCGAGTTGACTTGGACGAAGAGACTGCCATCGGCGCCGAACCAAGCAGCGCCGGGGTTTCCACAGCCGTCGCAGCCGTTGGCACCGATCGCCGTGACCGCTCCGGTCGCTGGATTGATGCTCCTCAGGGTATTCCCGGCCACGCCGTAGAGCACGCCGGTGAGGGGATGGATGGCCCAGTCCGAAAAATTCGAGCCGAAGGGAACTCCAGTCAGGGTCACCGAGCTGATCACCGTCGCCGGCGTCGTAGTGACGTCGATTTCTACCAAGCGGGTGCTGTTTCCGATGAGGAAGGTTCCGTCAGAAGTGAAGGTCCCGGCGGCCGAATTGAAGTCGTTGAAGGCCGGGGGACCCCAGCCGGTCGTTGGGCCAAGGTTCACGATCGTGCCATCGCTATTGATTCGAAACACCGCATTGCTGCTGTTGGCGAAGGAATAAAGGAACTGATCCACCGGATTGAATCCCATCGAGTTGTAGATGGGGGTGACGCCGACGCCGATATTATTGAAGGCATAGGGATCGGCAGTCTGGTCAATAAAAATCAACTGGGTGGTCGAGCCAGGGGAGTTCGAAAGGTAAGCCGCAGGCGTCGCCGGGAAAGGGGCGGCTTGAACTTGGCTCGAAAAGAAAGGGGTCCCGAGGGATAAACAAAGTACGCCGGACAGAGCAATGCGTCTCATGAAACCTCCTCTTGTTTATCTGCCCGTATGAACCCTGGAACCCGATTATGTGGGAAAACCCCGCTTCCCGCCCAGCATTTTTTGCAGGACCTCG
>JBIOXX010000117.1:0-7487 GCA_044869875.1 bacterium
ACAAAGCTCCGAGTCGGGGCGTGTGATCGTTCCAGTGGGTGACGAGTTGGTCCAAGAGTTGGTGCTGAATCGCCGCGAGCCCTCGGGGTGGGTCCGGGAAAAGCTGAGCGGTTGCCGCTTCGTCAAATTAAAGGGAAGGCATGGCTTCGAGCCCTCGTAACTTTCTTTTCATCTTCTTCATCTCCCTGCTGCTCCTGCCGGGATGCGGTGACTTTCGCGCCATTTTCAACGGCAAGCCCGACCAAAAAGTCGCCCAACGCAAAAGCAAAAAACCTCGAAAGGCGCCGGAATACGTCCTTAAGCAAGGCCAGGGAAAATTTCTTTGGCCGGTCGAGGGTCCGATCAATTCGCCCTATGGCCAACGCAACGGCAAGATGCACGACGGCATCGATCTCGGCGGCGACGAGGGCGATCCAGTCCAAGCCGCGGCCGGCGGCGAGGTGGTGTTCTCCGATAAGCTCGGCGGCTACGGCAACCTCATCATTGTTAAACACGAAGACGGATTCTTCACGGCCTACGCCCACAACGAGAAAAACCTCGTTGACAAGGGGGATAGCGTGAAGCAAGGACAGCGCATTGCCAAGCTGGGAAGGACCGGCAACGCCAGCGGAGATCACCTGCATTTCGAGATCCGCGATGAGAACGGGACCTACGATCCCGAAGACTTCCTTCCCGAGCGCCGCTACACCGCCAAATAGGAACCGCCATGGATCTCAAAAAGCTCGTTCGCGACGTCCCCGATTTTCCCAAGCCCGGCATCGTTTTCAAAGACATCACGCCGCTGCTCCAAAACCCCGAGGCCTTCCGCTTCATCATCTCGAGCTTGGTCGAGCGTTATCGCAACAAGCCGATCGACGTGATCGTCGGCATCGAGTCGCGGGGCTTCCTCTTTGGATCGGTCCTGGCCCATTCTCTGGGCAAGAGTTTTGCGATCATGCGGAAGAAGGGCAAGTTGCCTTACACCACGGTCTCTTACACTTATAAGCTGGAATACGGCGAGGACACGATCGAGCTCCACGAGGACGCCATCCCCAAGGGCGCCAAGGTCCTGATCGTCGACGATCTGCTGGCCACCGGCGGCACCGCCGGCGCGGCGGCTCATTTAGTGGAAAAAATGGGGGGTAAGGTCGAGGAATTGGCCTTTGTCATCGAGCTGAGTTTCCTCGATGGGAAGAAGGCTTTGCGGGCCTATCCGGTATTTAGCTTGATTCAGTATTAATTAAGAGTGTCATCCTTCACTTCGTTCAGGATGACACGTCACCTACTTCTTTTCTTCTTTCTTATCGTCCCCACTCTCGCCGGTGAAGAAACCCTTGATCGCGCCGCCGGCCTTTTTAAAACCCCGCCCAGTGGCCTTGCCACCCTTGACGATGCCCCGTCCGGCCGCCTTGAAACCCTTTTCCATCTCGCTGCCGGCGGTTTTGAAGCCCCGACCCACCACGTAAATCCCGCCTTTCTTGCCGGTCTCGCCGCCGACGGGCTTGTCGTCGTCGCCTTTGGCGTCTTGTTGGACGGTTTCTTGGGAGCGCGACTTTGGCGCGTCCTCGGCGAATAGCGAAGCGGGCAGCGCCGCCGAAAATATCCAGGCAAAGGCAAAGAGTAGGGTAAGTCTTCTCATGGCTTTCTCCTAGGACGCTCCTAATCGCTTTGGGTCACAAGCGCCAGGGCTTTCGCATCGTGCAAGGGGACGAGGCTGATCTCGTTGCTATGGCGAATCAGCTCGCCCAGCCGCAGCCGGATCGTCCGGGCTTCCAAGGGATCGAGGTCCGAAAAACGCTCCGCCGCCCAGGAGCGGGCTTGGGGCTTGCCTTCGGCATCGACCGACCAGAGGGCATCGCCGACGAAGAGAAAGCGTTTGCCCGAGGGAAGGTTGGCGAAAAGCCCGAGCGAGCCTGGGGTGTGGCCGGCAAGCGAGACCACTACCAAGCTGCCGTCGCCAAAGAGATCGAGGCTGCGGGTGAAATTTTCGTAGGGCTTTTGCTGGAGCTGGAGCGGGACGAAGCGCCCTTTGAGCTTCTCGATTTGGAGGGGCAGGACTCCGTGTTGAAAAGCCCCGCCTTGAGCCAAGGCGAAGTCCCGCTCTTCGGCCAGCAGACGAACCGGAAGGTTGAAATCGGTCATGCCGCCGAGGTGATCCCAGTGAACGTGGCTGACCAAAAAGAAATCATTGGCCGGATCGAGCTTGGGGAATTCGGCTTGATTCACCAGCGGCCGGCCGGCGTGAAAAGTTTTTTTGACGAAGAAACCGACCGGCCCGCTCATCGAAGCGAGTTCGGCCGGATAAGAGGAGCCGAGGCCGGAATCCAGCACCACCCGGCCCTTGGGATGCTCGATCACGACGGCGGAATGGGTGTAGCGATGATTTTTCAGCAGCGAGCCGCCGCGCACCGCGAAGGCTTCAAGCGATTCGGAATAACCGGTTTCGAAAACTCGAAAGGATAAAGGCGGAACCTGATCCAATTTCGCCCGGGTCGCGAAACGGGAAGGCGCGAAACCGGGAGCTTCGACCGGCCATTTGAGCGCCAGAACGAGGAGGAAGAAAAGCAAGACGCCGAGGTTAAGGACGAAGAGGAGGAATTTTTTCATGACTCGAGGATCAAAGCTGGAAAGCTGGCGAAATGGAGGGCGTCGACGGCCTCGCCGTCCTGCCCGCCCAGCGAATCGCAGAAGACCTTGACCTTGCCGAGCCAAGACTCGAGGTCAAGCCCCATCAGCTGGCGGCGATTCTGCTGGCTCAGCTCCCTAACGCAGAATTGGAGCCGTTTGTCGGACTCGCGGAGTAAATTTTCAAAGCCGCGGCAGCTTCCCGAATAAAGCTTGAGGAGGGCCGCCGAAAACTGGATCAAACCCTGAAGGAATTGGCCCTCGACGTCGGTTTTTTGGGTGGTGAGCCAAAGGCTTTCCCAAGCCTCGTGGGCTTCCCACCAGTACCCATGGTTGTAAAGATCGATCCCGTACAAATAGAGGTCGTTCTGCTTCCATTTTTCGGGCGGGAGATATTCCGGCTTTTCCTCTTCCTTCTTATAGCTGTGCCCTTTCGGATCGATGACCGGATGGGGATGAAGGGTGGGGACGTAGCGGTAGCGGGGAAAGCTCCGCTGCGAATATCGCGGAATGGCTAATTGCATATTTTCCGAAGAATGGGATAACAGTTTTCCAGCGCAAAACCTATCATTTTTTGGGGAAGGCCATGTCGGAAATCATCTGGAAGCCTTACGGCGACTACATCGAAAAATCGAACATCACCCGTTTCATGCGGGCTCACGGCATTCGGGATTATGAAACTCTCGTCCGGTGGTCCAACGCCGACGTCGAGCGCTTCTGGGAAGCCTGCCTCAAGGATTTGGACCTGCGCTGGCAGCGGCCCTATGACAAGATCCTCGATAGCTCGGCCGGCTTCGCTTGGTCGAAGTGGTTTCTCGGCGGCAAGATCAACATCGTCGACCAATGCCTCGATCGCTGGGTCGAAGCCGGGCAGGGCGCCAAGACCGCCTTCACTTGGGAAGGCGATTGCGGTGCGGTCAAAAAGCTCAGCTATGCCGAGCTCCAATCCCAGGTCAACAAGTTGGCCGCGGCCCTGAAGGCGATGGGAGTGAACGAAGGCGACCGAGTCGGCCTCTACCTGCCGATGATCCCGGAGATGGTCGTCAGCTTCTTTGCCTGTCTCAAGATCGGCGCCATCGTCATCCCGATCTTTTCGGGCTTCGGCCCCGATCCTCTGGCGGTGCGGCTCAATAACGCCGAGGCCAAGGTGCTCATCACCGCCGACGGCTCGCTGCGCCGGGGCAAGGAAGTGGCGATCAAGCAAAGCGCCGACCTGGCGCTGAAGCAGGTTCCTTCGATCCAAAAAGTCATCGTCGCCAAGCGGCTCTTCAAGGACGTCCCCTGGCAGGAAGGCCGCGATCTTTGGTTCGACGAGGTCCTGGCCCAGGATCACCCGCCGGTTCCGACAGCGGTCTTGGATGCCGAAGCCCGCTGCATGATCATTTACACTTCGGGCACCACCGGTCTTCCCAAGGGCACGGTTCACACTCATGCCGGCTGCCTCGCTCAGATGACCAAGGAAGTTGGCTACTATTTCGACACCAAGCCCGAAGATGTTTTCTTCTGGGTCACCGACATCGGTTGGATGATGGGGCCTTGGGAGATGATCGGCACGCTTTCGCTCGGCTCGAGCTTCGTTATCTTCGAGGGGGCGCCCGATTTTCCCAACCCCGATCGCCTCTGGGACGTGACGTCCCGCCACGGCGTCACCATCTTCGGCATTTCGCCGACCGCTATCCGACTCTTGATGAAGTCGGAGGATTCCTGGGTGAAGAAGCACGATTTGAGCCGGCTGCGCATTCTCGGCTCCACCGGCGAGCCTTGGGATCCCCAATCCTATCGCTGGTTCTTTGAAAAGGTCGGCGGCGGGCGTTGTCCGATTATCAACATCAGCGGTGGAACCGAGATCGTCGGCTGCCTCTTGGCACCGCTGCCTATCACCGAGCTCAAGCCCAGCACCTTGCGAGGGCCGGGCTTGGGCATGGACGTCGATGTCTTTAATGAAGAAGGCCAGCCGGTGCGCGGCGAGGTCGGCTACCTGGTGTGCAAGAAACCGGCGCCCTCGATGACCAAGGCTTTCTGGAATGACCGCGATCGTTACCTCGAGACCTATTTTTCGAAGTGGCCCGAGATTTGGTTTCACGGCGATTGGGCCGTCGTCGACGAGGATGGCTTTTGGTTTCTCCAAGGCCGGGCCGATGACACCATCAAGGTATCGGGCCGACGAACCGGACCGGCCGAGATCGAAGCGGCATTGCTGCGGCATCCGGCTTGCGCCGAGGCCGCAGCCATCGGCGTGCCTCACGAGATCAAGGGCGAGGGGATCGTCTGTTTCGTGGTGTTAAAGGGGGATTTCAAGGCCGGCGAGGCCTTGGCCAGCGAGCTTTCGGAAAAGGTCGGCGAAGTCTTGGGCAAGACGCTGCGGCCGGAAAAGGTGATCTTTGTCGCCGCCCTCCCCAAGACTCGCTCGGCGAAGATCGTGCGCGGCGCCATCAAGAAGAAGTATCTCGGCAGGGAGCTCGGCGACCTCTCCTCGATCGAGAATCTCGACGCGCTCGAGGCGATCCATCCCCCGGTGTCATCCTGAGCGAAGCGAAGGATCTCATACCCACCAAGGTAGTATGAGGTCCTTCGTCGCTTTGCTTCTCAGGATGACAGCGCTTACAAAAAATATCTCGCGATCAATCCGCCGAAGATCGGCAAGAGCAGGTTATCGACGCCTTCGATCGACAGTGCCTCGATCGCCGAAGCGGCCAAAGCCGTGGTCAGGGCCCCGCGCCACCCGAGCAGCGGTATCAGCACCAGCAAGGCCGATATAAAAAAGGCCACCGTTCCCAAGTAGGTCTTCTTCAAAAACAAAATCCGAGTCTTGCCGAATTTCATTCCGATCAAGGCGGCGAAAGCGTCGCAGAGACAGGCGAGCAAGGCTCCGGCTAGCGCCGCCCGGAGCGGAAAGAAATAGGAGGCGATTCCCAATCCCACCGCCAGGAAAATCGGCGCCAAGTCGAGGTGCGAGGACCGGGTCAGGGTTTGGCTCAAGTAGCCGATGACCGGAAGCGGAGCCTTTTGGGAAAGGCGGCGCAGTTCCGAGATGTAATAAAGGACGACCACCACCGCAAGCAGCAGCGCGCTCAGCCGCGGCGAGTGCTGGAAGGCGAAGGGAAGAAAGAGACCCGGAAGGTGGAGCGACTTTCGCTTCAGCTCCCGCCGAACCTCAGTGGATGTAGGTGAAGCCAAGGCTTGCATGGCCGCTCGACACCTGCGGTGAAAGGAAAAAGTTAGGATGCTCTTTTTTGTGGAACTGGGCGGTTCCCCAGCCGATGACGCTGCCGAGCACCGCTCCCATGACGACGTCGCTCACCCAGTGTTGGTCGCCGTCGACCCGGCTCACCGCAATGAGCGAGGCTAGGGCGTAGGAGGGAATGCCGGCCTTCCAGCCGTAGAAATTCGTCAGTACTCCGGCGGCGGTGAAGGCGGCGGTGGAATGGGCGCTGGGAAAGCTGAAGCGGCCGCCGTCCGGCCCATGTCGCCTGAAGGAAAGCTTCGCCACCGCGTCGATGCCCAAGGAGAGGAAAAGCGCCTCGGACAAGGCCCGGCCGGTCAGAGCCACCTTAGGATGATGGGTGCCGTGGCCGACGATCCAAGTGATGATCGAAGCGCCGCCGATCGAGTAGGGAGAGATGACCCAGCCCATCACGTCGTTGGCGGTCTCGCCGAAGACGGCGTTGGTTTGAAAACTGTCTTGGATATTGTCGTCGAGCGGGACCAATCCGCCGCTCAAGCCGGCGCCGAGGCCGAAAGCCAAGCCGCCCCAACCCCAGAAGGAAGCCTTCATGCTGCCGCCCAGATCGCGAGGCAGCTCTTTAAAAGTGAATTTCTCGGCTTTGTCGGAGCGCTCGCCGAACTCGGTGTCCTGCGGGGAAAGGGAGAGGTCGGATTCGGGCGGAGGCGGCTTGTTCTTAGCTAGAAGCGGGGATACTGCAAAAAGGGTCCAAACCCAGGAAATCAGTAGAAATGTTGCAATTTTTTTTCTCATGGTGACGGGCTGGGGCCTTAGCACCCGTCCTGATAGAGGGCAATCTTTGAATTAGAGGGCGTCGCTGGAACTGCCGCCGCCCTTTTTCCCACCGGAAACGGGCTTGGTCCCTTTCAGAGAGGTTCCATCGGAAGGAAAACTCACCTTTTTACCGAAGGCCGCCTGGTAACCGCCCGAGAAGCCGCTGCGAAAACCGGAGGCGAAGCTGGCCGAGGAGCCGTATTCGGATCGGTAGTACTTTTCGGGCTTTTGATAGGCTTCGTGGCGCTTCAGGTCGGGTTTAAGATCTTGCTCTTTGTCGGCTTTTCCGGCTTTCTTGCCCAAGTCGAAGCCGATTTCCATCCCCCGTTTGCGGGCCGGATCTCCGGAAAAACCGACTTTTTTGCTCGGATCGGCCGAGCTTTTCTTGGTGGGCGACTTGCTCTGAGCAAGACTTAAGCTTGGGGCGAATAGGAAGGCGCAAAGGAGGATAAGCGCGAGGAAGCGGCGAAAATGCGTCATTCTGATAAAACCTAGCGTTCGATTGGCGAGCGATTGTAGAACGCTCCTCCAGTTATGTCTACTTTAGTTCGAGGAGAGGATATGAAGAAGCTATTTGGGTTCTTTCTGATTATACTGGCCGGCTGCGGATCGGCCGAGGTGGTGACCACGGAGCCTGAGCCCACTGTTACCGACGAGGCCGAGGTCGAAACGGTGCCCGCGAATCCCTTCATCGTCGAGGATCTGCGCATTCCGTTGAACGGGATGCCGATCCACCTCGAGCTTTTGCCCACTGGCAAATGGATGGTTGGGACCAGGGAAGGCCACTTCTATCTATTGGAAGCCGACTTCACCGGGATCGCGAAACACTCCATCGCCGTTGAAACCTTTGCAGATAGCGCCCTGGTCTCAGTCGTCGCCGATCCGG
>JBIOXX010000118.1:0-3314 GCA_044869875.1 bacterium
GTGGGGCCGCAAGTTCGAAGGCGTCTTGAAGCTGGGGAACAAGCTGACCGCCGAGCAGAAAGCCTTGCTCGCCAAGGCGCCCGGCGTCAAGAAGGGCTGGGACGTCACCAAGGCCTTGATCGTCATCGGTCTCGCCGGCATGGCCGACGAGCACCTCAATGCGCCCTACGATCCTTTCCCCATCGATCGTGAGGTCGACTTTGAGCGCTATACCGATCCGACCGCGGCGCCGATCTCGGGCAAGAAATAGCGCCCCGAAAAAGCATTGACGAAAGCACCTCTTCCGCCGACCCGGGGGCACAGCGAGACGGCTTCGGCCGTTTCCAACCGGCAAGCGGGTGAGGGCAACCACACCCCCTAGTGACCCGGATCATTCGTGATCCGGGTTACTTTTTGGCTAGCCGACGCAACATCCCAATTTGTCCGCCGATATTCCCTTCGACAATCTAACGGGGGCCTAATGGGTCTGCTTCCTACCTAACCTTCCATTAATCCCCGAATTCACCGTGAGCGGCCAGAGCGCTGTGCTTCGCCGTCTCGCGTCCACGCAGGTAGGAGGCACTATGTCCGTCGATAAGGTCGATATTCGGCCGTTAAACACCCTTTATTTCGATAACATCCTCGGATTTAAGCCCGACGAGCAGGCGAAGATGTACGAGGGTTCAGACTTGGTCCTCGACAAAGCTTCCGGGGCTTTGAAACGAATGGTCGCCGGCCAATCCGAAGCCAATGCCGAAGATGTCACCATCGAGCAGGAAAACGAGTACGTCAACCTGATCCGCGGGGCCGACGCCAACGGCGACGGTTACCTCAAGGTTGATGAAGTCCGCCTCCTGCTTCAATCGGCCCTGAGCTCGGAGCAAGCCGCCCAAGTCGATCCTCAAGCCTTTCTCGACTCCTTCGCGGTCCTGATGGAAAAGCGCTATGCCCCGATCGCAGAGAACGTGAAGCAATTCCGCGGCGCGCTGGCCTTCCGCCCAACCCTCGACGCCCTCGAGCTCTACAGCCACGGCCTCTATCTCGACGACATGCTCCACGCCGACGCCCCCTTCCGAGTCGGCGGCCTCACCAAGACCCTGACCAACTCCCTGCTCTTCGTTCCCAAATTGGGAATCAAGATCTTCGACCATGACACCTCGGTGCTCCAAGGCGACAAGTGGGCTTCCGACCGGGCCAAAAGCGACTACGACTCGCGCCAAAAGTCGCTCGAAAATCTCAAGAAGGTGATCGACGAAGGCGTCGATAAGGAAGAGCCCTGGGCGCTGGAAGGCGACCTCAAGGGCGCGCTGGCCAAGCTTTCCTCAGGCGATCGCGAGAACCTGGAAGACCGGATGGTAGCGGCCGAAATCCACCAAATCCTCGGCATCAAGGATGACAAGGAGCGCTACCTCAAGCTCCAGGAGTTCGCGGTGCGAGAACGTCCGGGTTTCTTGGGCTTCGGCAGCGGCAACGCCAACGGCTGGAACTTCTGGAACATCAGCGGAAAGCACAACAATCTTTATTTCGCCAAATCGGCCTTGGCCTTCCTGCTGAGCAAAGCCACCACCGGCGACAGCGAGTTCGACAACACGATGCGAGTCGATTCGCGCAATATTCGCAAGGATATGTTGGGCGGAGAGAACGCCGGCTTCAATAACATCGCCTCGGTCGGCCTCACCGGCGTCGGCTGCGGCATCGCCTATGTCTTCACCCTGGGCCAGAAGGTCAACATGGACACCTGCGTCACCGACTATCAGCCCTGGGGCGACGAAGATAAAATCACCGGCTTCGGCCGGGCGATCGAAATCGGCCTCATCACCGGCGGCGGCATGCGCTTTCTGTCCCGAGCCGGGCAATTCAATAAAATCCGGGCGCTCGAAGGCTGGGGCAGCGCCGGCAAGGCCTGGTGGACCGGTCTGAAAGCAACCCGCTGGACTCGCAGCTTCCCGGTCCTGGGTTGGAATCTTTTCGGCGGCAAAGCTCTGGCCGAGACCGCCGAAAAGGCTCAAGAGACCGCCAAAGCCATCGGAGCCGTCGAAAAGCCGACCATGCTGGGGCGAGCGGCCGGAATCGCCACTTGGCCGGTCCGCATGATCTGGCGCGGCATCACTTGGCCGGGCCGAAAAGCCTGGAGCAAATGGGTGGACCCCTATCTTCCGCCCTTGGGGCCCGAAGCCAAAGCCGTGCTCCAGAAGGCGTCCAACGTGGGGAAGAAGCTCCCGCGCTGGGTCACCGGCACCTTAGTTTTCGGAGCGGCCATCTCCATCGATGAGAAAACCCGGCCCTATTACAACCCCTATGAGCTGGATCAGGAGGCCAATTTCGACCGCTATCCCGATCCGACCAAGCCTCCGGTCTTGAAAAAATAGACTTGTAAGTTATTGAAAATACTTGTGTTAATTAAGCTGTCGGGCAGCCCTGATTAATCCACAACCTCGGCCTTTCTCTGCCGATATTAAGGCTAGGGAATTGAGAGAAGGTACGGGGGTACCAATGTCAGGGTTTAAGGCCGTTCCGGCCGATGCCGATTCTACGAAATCGTATCAGTTTTTTCGCGATGTCTGCCAACAGGCCTTGGACGAGCGCGCCAAGGAGTTGGGCAAGGCTCCGGTTAAGTTCGATCCCAAGAAACTGAACTCCTTAAATCGCCAAGACGGCGACGGCGAATTTTCGCTGGTCTACGAAGAGCCGGGCCTCGACTTCGGGGTGACCGGCCTCGTCCTCTGGCGGAATCACGAAATGCTGATCCGCGGCGGCAAGCTCAGCGCCAAGGACCGCTACAAGGAATCGCGACCCCTGGCCGGCCGCTTTTTGGAAGACGCCGCCAGCTTCACCCAAAAGGTCGTCGGCAAAGACGAGTTCCAAGGCGCGAAGATGGAGGACGGAATTGCCGATCCCCGGCTCAAGGGCCAGGAAAACACCGAGGCCTTCAAATTCTTGAGCAAGGAATGCCCCACCCGCTTCGACCAATTCCTGCGCGGCCGCTTCGGCGACAAGGCCGGCGGAGCTCACCTCTTCGATCCCCGCTTCGTCCGCATCGAAAACCCGGTTCCCGAGGACGGCGATTACGCCCTGCGCTTCGAGAGCCGGGCCAATAACTTTTTTTGCGAGGCCGGGATCAACAGCACCCGGCACTTAATCGCGATCCGCTCCGGATCCACTTTCAAGGAAGAGAACGTCCGGTCCGAGCCCCCGCGGGACTTCCATCATTCCTGCAGCGAGACCAAAGCATTCTTGGGCGACGATGAGTTGCTCAATCCGAAGGGATGCAAGGACTACAGCGAAGGCGAAGAAACCAAGATCAAGGCCTGGCACCTCGGTGTTAACCTCTTCCT
>JBIOXX010000119.1:0-2332 GCA_044869875.1 bacterium
TTGCCCAGTAATGGGAGAATGGGAAGGCCCCAAAGCACCAGCGAGCCCAAGGTCGCAAAATACCAGATCAGGGATTGGCCCCTGTCGATGACTGGGTTGGCGGCATGGCGAAGGTAGCCCGGCGGCCATTGGAAAATCAAAAGGCCCGAGCTGTAGCTGCCGGATCTCGAAAAGAATCCCCCCAGATAGAGAGCCAAGACCAAAACGGCCGTCAATAGCCCGATTATCTCCAGAAAACGCCGTTTCCAATTTCCTCCCTCGTAGATCCATTGAACGAGGAGAGTTGCCATGGCGCAACCGAGGGCGCCCAGGAAGAGAGTGATATGAATGACCGAGAGAGAGCCATGCAAGGCGAGCAGCAAGACGAGAAGGCCGAGGCTCTTCTGCCGGAGCCAAGCTTGGAAAAGAGTCAAATAGCTGAAAAAGACCGGAAGGCCCAGGGCATAGGGCGTCTGGAAAAAATAGGAAAGGACGCCCGGGTTCAGATAGCGGCCGAAAAGAACGTAGTTGTCGGGCCACTGGCCGTCGGCCGGCAGATTCGGCAAGCCCGACCAGGGCTTCAAAAGGTAGAGCCAGCCCGCCGCGAGCAGGACCCATTGCAGGGCCAGCAACGATAAGAGCCGGCTCATGCCCAGGCTTCGGCAGAGACTATAGAGACAAAGCGCCGCCGTGAACCAGCCGCCGATTTGGAGAAAATCGATCGCGTGCACGCCGCTGAGCCCGAAGACATAGGCCAGGATCGCGACGAACAAATCGCCGCCGAAATGGTACTTCAGCGGGATTTCGGGAAAAGCCTGAAGGCTGGGCGGGAAATTCCCCCGCAGCATGGCTTCGATGGCCGCCGGATGGCCTTGGACCCGCATCTGGTCGTGGAAATCGAAGCGAAAGGCCACCATCGCGACCATCCAAGTCGTCCAAGCCAGCCAGACCAATAAAACCAAATGCCAGCCCGAAAGGGAAAAACTCCAAACTGGGCTGGAGGATTTCCGAGCCTTCAAGGCCAGCAACAAGGCCAAGATGGCGGCAAGACCCGAGGCCAAAACTAAAGAAGAGCCCAGATCGGCGGTCCAGTGGCTGCTGAGCAAGGTCAGGAGGACGGTCGCCGCCGAACCGATGCCCAACATCAAGCTGGCCCGAT
This sequence comes from bacterium, assembly GCA_044869875.1. Taxonomy (GTDB): domain Bacteria; phylum UBA10199; class UBA10199; order DSSB01; family DSSB01; genus DATEDP01. The sequence continues at coordinate 1,139 of JBIOXX010000119.1, forward strand.
GCCAGGCCGAAGGCAGAGCGGCGACCCGCAGGCTCTGCCAAGCCAAGGCATAGAAGGGGATCAGCAAGATCCAGCGATACCAATAGGTCGAAAACGACATTTCAAAATCCCAGCGGTCTGAAAATAACCAAACCGACGAAGCTGTTGCTTAAGCCATACTCCGCGGATCGCCATCCGAAAAATAATAGCCCGCCCCAAATCAAGGCCCAGAGCGAAGCTCGAACCCAGCCGTTCCGAAACCTTTGGGGTAAGGCCGCCAGACCCCATGCGGTGAGAATCGCCAGCGGCGGATAAATCGGCAGCAGATAGCGATCCTCGACGCCGGCCGAGCCGGTTCTCAAGAAGATCCCGAACATCAAGACGTAGAAGGCACTGACCGCGAAAAGGCTACAGGGCAGCCAGCGGCGATGGGGCTTCAACCAAGCGACGAATCCCGAGAAAATCCCGACGGCCAAGGGCGGCAGGAACCAGATTAAATCGTAGAGATAGGCTTTGAAGGGCCGCCCAAAGACGTAGCGGTACCAGGAGTTATCGGGATCGGCGGGGCTGTTGACCGACACCGAGCCGTAATACCGGTACATCAAACCCAGCCAAGGCAGGGCCACCAAAAAAGCCGCGATGCCGGCCTGCCATAATTGCGGCGCCAGCAGCCGCTCCCGTCCGCGAAAGCGCGGATGGAGGAGCGTGGCGGTGAGCATGCCGAAGGCGAAAAGGATGCCGCTGACTTTGCTCAAGTAGGCCAGACCCAAGGCCAGGCCGGCGCCGACGGCAAGCCAGGCGCTGCCGCGATGGGCTTCGAGGCTGCGGAAATACCAATACAAGCCGAGAAAGGCGAAAAAAGTCAGTAGGCCGTCGGCATACAGTTTGGAACCGACGGCGATATCGACCGGCGAAACGGTCAAGAGGGCCACGGCCAACAAGCCTTCGCGGAAGGAAAAAAAGCGCAGGCAAAACAGATAAGCCAAGAGCAAGGTTCCGAGCGAGCAGAGGAAAGGAATAACGATGGCGTAAAAATGAGCGTAGGCCAGATGCCAAGGCGGTTCTTTCATTACGGCCCGGCCGCGGTTCTCGGCCACCGAAGTGTAAGGCTCGTCAGGCTGGAAGAGTCCGTGGGAGATCCAAATCAAAATCGGATAGAGCGGCGGCTGCAGATGAAGCGGCTGGTGGTAAATTTTTCGGATCCGATTGGATTGC
>JBIOXX010000120.1:0-3875 GCA_044869875.1 bacterium
CCCGCCCCGGCCTTCCGCCGACTTTGGTCCGGGAGCTGTGGTCTTTATCGCGCGAGAGCGACGGCGAGCTGCTCGGCGAAGGCCTCCTCCAGATCGGGAGGCGAGTCTCGGATCGCGAGCAGGCTGAGCTCGGCCGCGAGATCTATTCCTGGCTCGTCGCCGAAGGCCGAAGCCGCGGCGTCGGCGTCTCGGTGCTGGCCCGGGCTCACGAGGAGTTGGAGCTCTTGGAAGGCCGCGGAACCTTCGGCCGCCGCGCCGAACGTTTTATCGGCCACTTTGCCCGCGATGCGACCGAGCCTTCGGCCTTGCTGGGGATGACCGCCGGTGGATTGGCTTTTTCGGCTTTCCGTTTTACCACCCTTAGCCGCTTGGCCGCGGCGCCTGGGACTTTTTGGACCCGCGGCGTCGGCGCTCGGGCTCTGGCTTCAGCCGCGGCCTTCGTGCCGGAAGTCACCGCCTTTTGGGGAACTCAGCGCTTAGTTGGCGGAGCGCTTCATCCGGAACGACCGCTGGCGTCGGACTGGGGCCGGGAATGGGCCAGCGCAGCTTTGGGCTTGGGCTTGCTGAAGCTCGGCGGCGCCGGCAGCTCAGCCTTGTTCCGGCGGGTTCATGGAATCGAGTCGGGCGTGGCGCTTCGCGGCGCCGGTTTCACTTCGGCCAGTGCGCCGCTCTTCAATCAAACCGGCCTGCTCGCCGGCATTTCGCTCTCTCAATATCTCCAACCCCATTTGGGCTTGGGGCCTTCGCATCGCGGTCATTTTTGGTCCGAAGCTTTCGCCAGCCTGCTGCATTTCAATGTCGCCGGCCGCTTGGTCGGTGGCCAGCGCTTCGCACGGGACTTGACCGAGCGCGAGGCTCAATTCGGACAAAGCTTTCCGCCGGCGAGACCGGAGTTGCTGGCGTTACGGCCAGCCCTGGCGAGCGCCAATGTCGGACTTCCCTCGGCGTCGGCAAGCCCAAAGCTTTTGGGGCCGACGATTCTCACCGCTCAAGCCTTGCGGCCGCTTGCGGTCGAATCGCGGAGCGAATCCTACGTCGAACCGGCCTCGGGCAGCGGAGTCCACCGCAGTACCGAGTCCTTCCACTCACTCCCGCCCGCGTTCGAGAAGCCGCTCGAGCCTCTGCTGCTCGGCCTGCGCCAATCGGTCGACGACGCAGCTTTGGGCCGGATCTTCGAAGAGCTTCGCCTCGATCCCGAACATTGGTCGCCTTTCGTCGAGTTCCATCCCGAGCACTACAACCGCCGGGTTTTGCATCGCGAAGGCGAAGGTTCGAGCAGCTTCGAAATCCTGCTCCTGTCTTGGAAAGATGGGCAGGGCACGGTGCCTCACGACCACGGCGGATCCTCGGGCTTCGACCGAATCCTCCAAGGCCAAGCGACCGAGGTGAATTACGGCTTGCGCCCCGATGGGAGCTTGGCCCGCGGGTCGGCCAGAGTCTGGTCCGAAGGATCGGTGGCTCCGGTCGATCCGACCGACATTCACACGGTCACCAATCGGCAGGGCGGGGGCCGGCCGCTGGTGACGCTGCACGTTTATCGGCCGGCGATGGATCCGGCGCTCATTCGTAAATTTTCGGAACCTCAAAATAGGGAAGAATAGGAGTATTCATGGGAGACGGTCTAGAGTTACGCTTCAACAGCCTGGCGGTATTGCCGGTGCCGGCGCCAGAAGGCTCGCCTTTGCCTTGGGGAATCCGAGTGATGCCGGGAGCTCGGCTCAACGTCGGCCCTTGGTTTTTGGATTTCCGCGGCGAATCCGGCATCGCTTTCAACGGCCAAACACCGATCCAAGCCAATTACTTCTTCACCCAACCGGTCAGCGCGCTATCCGACGAGGCGCCGGTGTCGGCCTACGTCTATCGGCCGGTGGTCGCCACCGATCCCTTGCGCTTCAACATCGGCATCCACGGCTTCAGCACCGGCTTTCGCTTCGCCCGTGATTTCCAGGTCCGCTTCGGCCGCCACCGCTACGATCAGCCCGAATACCAGCAGCTCTTGATCACCAACTCCTACAGCGCTCAGGTCAACTACGCCAACGTGACGATTCCGCTCCACTGGCTAGGCGGTGAATTCCGTTACGACCGCCGCCGTCCCGAGGAGCCGGTGCGCCAACTCCTGTTCAGCGCCGGTGCGCTCAACGGCGCCGACGGAACGATCTTGGGCATGACCCAAGGGCTGATCACGCTGGCCTTCGCCGAGGGCCGGGATGCGCCGCGCCTGACCTTGACCGGCTATGCCAGCCTCCGCTCCAATCCCCAACCCCCGACCGGCGCCCCAATTCCCGATCCCGGCCTCACCCACGGCGAGGGCTTCGCCGCGACCTTCGACTACAGCTTCTTCACCGGCGGAGTCGGCTTCGCCCATCGTTACGGCTCTTCGCATAACACCTTGGAGCTCGAAGCGACCGACGAGCGCCACGTCGGAACTCTGCTGGCCGATTTTCACCCCGGCGATTGGCGTTTCCGCGGCGTGCTTTCCTTCCTCGGCCGGGCCAACGCCCGCGATGCCGCGGTCACACCGGCGGTGGCCCAGAGCGAGATTCACACCGAGCTCACTGCCGGTTACTCGCCGGTGCCGGGGCTGACCTTCTCACTCGGATATCGCGGAGCCTATGGTGAAACCGGCGTCCTTCCCGGCCAAGCCTTAGCGACTCACATGGGATTTTTGGGGATGACGACCAGCTTTCAAGGCGAGGTTCCTTTTTCGAGGAATTAGCCATGACGACGCCTTCGATCGCCTCGCGTATTTTGCCTTTCCTCAGCGGCCACCCTAGCCGCGAAGGTGAGGCTGCGTTGGAATCGAGCCCCGAAAATTCGGCGCCCGGCGCCGGCCAGCTCCTCCACCTGATAATGTACGGCCATGCCCGGATCGAGCTCACCCACTTGACTCGGCCTGACGGCGTGGTGGCCCGCCAGATGGTCTGGAGCGTCGGGTTGCCGCCCTTTGGTCGCGTGGCTACGCGAATGACCTTGAACGATTTCAGCGGCCGACCGGCCGCGATTCACGGCGAAGTGATCCTAGGTTGGAAGCCCTTTTCGGTCGGAGCTTCGATCGGCCGTAATCAAAGAGAGGTCATGGTCACTTGGTTCAAGCGCTATCAGCCTTCGATCCTGACCACCAATCGTGAGATCACCCGGCTGGTAGTGCGCGGCGGCAATGCCGAAGTTCAGCATCTCGGCGAGATGAAGCTCTACGGCCGCTCCTTGTCGACCCTGGAAATCGGGCGGGCCCATACGATCCAATTCTCGCGCGAGCACTACCGCGAGGCTCGGGCCATTCTCGAGAGCGAGGGAGCGGTTGAGGCCTCGGCCTTTCTTCGCCGACACTATCCCCACGTCGACGAGAACATCCTCCGCCAGACTTTGCGCCGGCCCGGCTTGAATCGCTTCGGTTTCGGAGTCGAGTTGCTGGCGACCTATGCCACGGCCTGGGGGCTATCCCAATATCTTGGCGAAGGTCCGGTGCGGCACGCCGCCCAGAACGGCGCGGCCTACGCCATCGGCTCGATCTTTCGCCAAGGCTGGGGCGGTCTTGCTCCGAGCCGTCTCAGCGGCGCCGTCGCCGAGGCGATTCCGCTGGCCCTTATCCATGGCGGCTTGGCGGCCGGCGCCGACGCCGCCGGAATTCAATTTCGAGGCCGTTGGTTGGTCGAGGACTTCGGATCCTTGGCGATCTACGGCTACGGCCGTGGCGCCTTGTTTCCCCGCTTCTTGGCCGCGGCTCCAACCGCCGAGGGCGGGCTATTGGCGACGGGCTCGGTCGCGGCCGAAGCCCGGCTGGCTTCGCGGGTTCATTGGCTGGCGACCGCGGCGCTCTTCACCAGCATCGCGATCTATGCGGCGACTCGGCCGCCGGCGCCTCGGGCTCTGAGCTG
>JBIOXX010000121.1:0-3675 GCA_044869875.1 bacterium
GAGCCGGCTCTCGGAATTGAAGGAAAGGACGCGGACCTGTCCCTTGATACCCCACTCCTGCAAAATTTTTCCAAGGGGAACGAACCGCGAAACTGGCGGTGACTTAGGAGACAACGCTGGTTTGAACGGCCGGCGCGGCGACCTGATTTTTCTTGAGGAGGTGGCCGACGGTCTGGGAGGGCTGGGCGCCCTTGCTGATCCAGTGTTGGATGCGGTCGCTCTTCAGGACCACGGCGTTGGTCTTGGCCCGGGGATCGAAGGTGCCGACCACTTCGATGAAAGCACCATCGCGGGGCGCCTCGGAATCGGCGACGACGATACGATAAAAGGGCTTTTTCTTTGCGCCGTGACGGGACATGCGAATGCGAACTGCCATAAAAAATCCTTAAGAAACGCGTTTTAGGTGGGCGGGTTTAGCCCGAAGTCTACTTAATATCAAGACTTATATGCCGAGTAAACCTCACATCCCCGGCAACATCCCCCTTAAGCCTTTTAAGCCCAACTTACCGAATTTCTTCATCATCTTCTGCATCTGCTCGAACTCCTTGAGCAGCCGATTCACTTCCGAAACCTGGGTCCCAGAACCCTTGGCAATGCGTAAGCGCCTGGAACCATTAAGGATTTTAGTGGAATAGCGGCGCTCCTGGAGGGTCATCGAATTGAGGATCGCCTCCTTGCGCTTGAGCTCCCGCTCCATGTCCTTGGGGTCGACCTGGTCGGTGAATTTGCCCATGCCCGGCAACATGCCCATCACCTTTTCCAGCGGTCCAAGCTTCTTCATCTGTCCAAGCTGCTTGCGGAAGTCCTCGAGGGTGAACTCGGAGCGCATCACCTTCTCGGCCATCTGCTTGGCCTCGCCGGCATCGAAATCTTTTTGGGCCTTCTCGATCAGGCTCATCAAGTCGCCCATGCCGAGGATGCGGGAGGCGACCCGGTCGGGATGGAAGGGCTCGAGGTCTTCGATCTTCTCGCCGATGCCGGCGAAATAGATCGGCACGCCGGTGACGTATTTGACCGAGAGCGCGGCGCCGCCGCGGGCATCGCCGTCCATCTTGGTCAGGACCACACCGCTGATCTTGAGCAGGTCATGGAAGCTCTTGGCGACATTGACCGCCTCTTGTCCGACCATCGAGTCGACTACCAAAAGACTATGCTGAACCTCGACCTTGTCGCGGATCCGCTCCAGCTCCTTCATCAGCTCTTTGTCGATCTGCATCCGGCCGGCGGTGTCGAGAATGACGGTGTCATAGCCCCGCTCGCGGGCGATCTCGACGGCCTTGCGACAAATCTTCACCGGATCGTCCTTGGGATGGGTGTCGTAGACCGGCACTTCGATCTTGGCGGCCAGGGTCTTGAGTTGTTCGATCGCGGCGGGCCGATAGACGTCGGCCGGGACCAAATAAGGAAAACGCTTCTTCTCCTGCTTGTAGTAGCGGGCCAGCTTGGCAGCGCTGGTGGTTTTGCCGGATCCCTGCAAGCCGACCATCATGATCACCACCGGCGGCTTGAAGTTGAGCGCCGGCTCCTCGGTCCCGCCCATCAGCTCGACCAATTGGTCGTGGAAGATTTTGACGAACTGGCGGTCGGGGGTGAGGCTTTTGTGAACCTCCTCGCCCAGGGCCTTTTCCTTCACCCGGTCGCAGAACTCCTTCACGACCTTGAAATTAACGTCGGCCTCGAGGAGGTTGAGCCGAATCTGGCGCAGGGCCTCGTCGATATTGGCCTCGCTGAGTTTGGCCCGGCCCTTGAGCTTGTCGATCACGTCGCCGAATTTTTGGGTGAGCTGTTGGAACATTCAAACCACCAAACGCCGGACTAAACGGCGCACCGCGATCAAACCGATCGCCAGGGCCGCAAGGAGCATCCCGCCGAGATAGATCGCATCCATTCCTGAGAATTGCCCGGCGAAAAGATGCCTAGCCACCTGTACCGGATAAGTCAACGGCAGGAAGTAAGCCAAGGTCTTGGCCCACGCGGGTAAATTGTCCAAGGGGAAGAAGGTCCCCGAGAAGAGGAACATCGGCGAGATGAAGAGCGTGAAATAATAAGTGAAGTGATCGTAGGAGCGGGCGAAAGAGGTCATCAGCATTCCGATGCTGGCGAAAAGCAGCCCAGTACAGGCCATCACCAAGGGCACCAAGGCAACCCAAGCCGAAGGAATCAGCTTGAAGATCGCCAGGACGATGAAGATCACGCTGCTGGTGACCATGGCCTTGGTCGCGGCCCAAAGCACTTCGCCGCCAACCACTTCGTTCATCGAAACCGGCGTGGTGGCAATGCCGTTGAAGGTCTTCTGCACCTCCATCCGGGTATAGGAGCTAAAGGTCGTCTCGAAGCTGGCGCTGTTCATCACCGTGGTGATCAGAATCGCCGGCGCGATGAACTCGACGTAGGTCATGCCTTGGACGCTGGGAACCATGCGGCCGAGGCCGTAGCCCATGGCAAAGAGGTAGAGCAGTGGCTCGCCGAAATTGGCCGCCAGCGAAGCCAGGAAATACTTCTGCCAAACCACGAAATCGCGGCGCCAGACTTTGAAGATTCGGTAGGTGAACATCAGTCCCTCAATTCCCTTCCCGCCAATTTCAAAAATACGTCCTCGAGCGAGGCCGGCCGAAGGTGAAAATCCAGCTTCTGAATCTCGGGCATCTTTTCGAGCAGGGCGCCGTTCTGCTCCCGAATCAGGACGTAGAGGGTGTCGCCGACCAGCTCGGTCTCGCGGCGGTCGTGGCCATCTTCGGCGTCGACCGCCTTCTTCAAGGGCTGCAAGACTGGGTTGGGAGCGCGAATCTCGAGCACTTCCCGGCCGACGTATTTCTCGACCAAATCGGCGGGCTCGCCCTCGGTGAGGATCTTGCCGTGATCCATGATAACCAGGCGGTCGCAGAGGCGGCTGGCCTCTTCCATGTAATGAGTGGTCAAAACCATCGTGACCCCACTGGCCTTGAGCGCCCGCAGCTTATCCCAGATGAGATGACGGGCCTGGGGATCGAGACCGGTGGTCGGCTCGTCGAGGATCAAGACCTCGGGCCGATTGATCAGGGCCCGGGCAATCATCAGGCGTCGCTTCATGCCGCCGGAGAGCTTGTCGATCTTTTGATTGCGCTTCTCTTGGAGGCTGAGAAAAGTCAGCAGCTCTTCGGCCCGGCTCTTGGCTTCAGCGGTCGGAATATCGAAATAAGTCGCGTAGAGCGTGAGGTTCTGAAAGACGGTGAGATCGGGGTCGAGATTGTCCTCCTGGGCGACGACGCCGAGCTTGGCCTTGATCTTCCGGGCATCGCGCATCACGTCGTAGCCTAAGACCTCGAGCCGCCCGGCCGAGACCGGCGAGAAGCAGTAAATCATCCGCATCGTCGAGGTCTTGCCCGCCCCATTGGGCCCGAGGAAACCGAAACATTCGCCGCGGGCGATGTCGAAGCGGATGCTCTTCACCGCCTCGAAGGAATCGAAGCTCTTGCGCAAGTCGCGGGCTAAAATGACGGGAGCCAAGCTATTCATCGGAGGGCAAGCTAGGACAGAAAAGCGAGGCGAGGCAAGATCAATCGAGCTTCAACTCAAGGCGCCAAGGCCCTTTGCAAGTCCCCCAAACCAAACTGCCTTTCCCAGCCCGAAGCGATCTCATCCAACAATTGACCGGCCTTCATGGAAAAGTCGGGATCTTTCAGCAGAAGGATCGCT
>JBIOXX010000122.1:0-2060 GCA_044869875.1 bacterium
GGTCTCGCTGGAAATGGCCGAGGTTTGGTGCGCCAAGATGGAACAATGCGCTCCGGATAAGTCGATGAGCGTCAAGGAATGCCAAAAGATCCTTTTTAAGAGCTTCAAGACCGGCTTCGATCGCCAGCCCAAGGATAAGCCGATTCAACTCGAACGAGCCGGCTTCGATCAATGCAAGACCAATGTTGCCAAGGGAACTTGCGAGGGGCTGAAGGGCGCCAAGGCGCTTCCGGGCTGCGAGTTCATCAGCTTGCTAGGTCAATAGCAGCCTAGAACCGAACCTTCATCGCCGACATATCTTCCGACAAGATCGTCTTGGCCCGGGCTGTGGCTTGAGGCAGCAGGCTATTGATGAAATAGCGCGCCGATTTGACCTTGCCCTCGAGGAAGCGGGCCTCGTCGTTCTCGGTGCAGATCTTAGCCTTGGCGTCCTCCTCGGTCGCGCCCTGCGATTTCCAAATCTCTTCGAGCTTGGCCAAGGCCAGAGTGGCGTGGTCGAGCAAGAGAAAACCCAGCAAAACGTCGCCGAAATTATAGAGGTAGGGCACGGCGTGGAGCTGGGGCGAGATGACGTTGCCGCCCATCCCCCATTCGACGAACTTCATCGTGACTTGGCCCAGCGAGTCGACCGACTTCTTGAGGGCCCCGGCCTCGGCGGCGAAGGCCGGGTTTTCGGCGGTCTTGGCGCAGAAGGCGCTCAATTCTTCGTAGAGTTCGCGGAAGTATTCGCCGTTCTTCTGGCCGAGCTTGCGGCCGATCAGGTCGAGGGCTTGAATCCCGTTGGTGCCTTCGTAGATCGAGGAGATCTTGACGTCGCGCATATACTGCTCGACCGGATACTCGGCGATGTAGCCGTAGCCGCCATAGACCTGCATCGCGAGCTCAGTCACTTTGAAGCCGAAGTCGGTGCAGTAGGCCTTGCAAACCGGCGTCAGCAAGCTCAGCCGGCCGGCGTACTTCTCTTTTTTCACCGGATCGGCCTCGGTCACTTCCTTGTCGTCGAGATAGGCCGAATAGAGGAGGAGGGCGCGGAAGCCTTCGGTATAGGCCTTCATCGTGATCAACATCCGCCGCACGTCGGGATAATCGATGATCAAGGTCTTGCCGCCCTGAGTTCGGACCTTGGCGTAATCGACGGCGCTTTCATAGGCCGCCGAAGCGGTGGCAGCGCCTTGCAGCCCGCAGGCGATGCGGGCCTCGTTCATCATCTGGAACATCATCGCCATGCCCTTGCGCTGCTCGCCGAGCAGGTAGCCAATGCATTTACCCTCGTCGCCGAAGCTCAAGGTTGCGGTCGAGGAGCCCTTGATCCCCATTTTGTGCTCGATGTTCACCGTCTTGACATCGTTGCGCTCGCCGACACCGTCGTCGGCGGTCACCCGGAATTTCGGGACGACGAAGAGCGAGATACCCTTGGTGCCGGCGGGATCGCCTTCGACCCGGGCCAAGACCAGGTGAATGATGTTTTCGGTGATGTCCTGGTCGCCGCTGGAGATGAAGATTTTGGTTCCCTTGATCTTGTAATGGTCGCCTTCCTTGACAGCGCTGGTGCTGAGGTCGCCGACCGCCGAGCCGGCTTGGGGCTCGGTGAGGCACATCGTGCCGCCCCATTTGCCGCTATACATATTGGGAACGTAGGCCTTGGCCAAATCCTCGCTGCCGAAAACTTCGATCAAATGTGCGGCGCCGCGGCTCAAGCCGCTGTACATCGAAAAGGCAACGCAGCAGCCGACGAAGAATTCGGTTGCCGCCATCGTCAGGGATTCGGGGAGGCCCATTCCGCCGTAGGTGGCTGGCACGTCCATGCCGATGAAGCCGTTGGCCGCGAAATGGTGATAGGCCTCTTTGAAGCCCGGAGGCGTCGTTACCTTGCCGTCGACAAGCTTGCAGCCCTCGTCGGACTTCTTGAAGAGCGGGTCGATCTCTTTCTGCGCGAATTTGAGAGCCTCGCCCAAGATGGCGGCGAATTCGTCGCGGCCATAGCCCGAAAATTTCTCGGTTTGACCCAGGTCCTGGATCTTGAGGTAATCGAAAAGGTTGAATTCGACGTCGCGATAGTT
>JBIOXX010000123.1:0-2362 GCA_044869875.1 bacterium
AACTTAACCTGGCGTTAAAAACATGGGTCTGGTGACCCAAGTCAAGGAGGGTATTTTCATGAAAAAGTTTGTGTGCAGTGCAGTTTTGGCGGCCAGTCTCAGCCTGGTCGCAATCGCGGCCGGGGCCGCTTCGCGGATCGAATACATTCTGGACGTCAGCGGCTCGATGAACGCGATGGCCGGCAGCGAAACCCGGATGGCGGCGGCCAAGAAATCGATCGCCTCGGCCATCCAAGGGATTCCCGACGGAACCATCGTGGCCCTCCGGCTCTATGGTCACCGCACCCCACCCGCCGACAAGGCTGGGAGCTGTAAAGACACCGAGCTGGTCATCCCCTTCGGCCCGATCAACAAAGACGGCTTTTTGGCGATCGTCAACGCCACCAACCCGCTGGGCCAAACGCCCATCGCCTATTCGCTCGAACAGGCGGCCAACGATTTTGTCGCCGGCGCCGACGAGGCTCAAACCATCATTTTAGTCAGCGACGGTGAGGAAAGCTGCGGCGGCGATCCGGTCGCCACCGCCGAAGCCCTGCTGGCCAAGGGCTTCAAGCTCAAGATCAACGTCATTGGCCTCGACGTTGACGCCAACACCAAGAATCAGCTCGCCGCGATTGCGACCGCCACCGGCGGCCAATATTTCGACGCCCGCGATGCCGCCAGCCTGACCTCCTCGCTCCAAAAATTGACCCAGGAATCGCTGGTCATCCAGAAGGCCGGCTCTTCGGTCTATGGCGAAGAGATTCGCGGCGGCGATAACTACGAGACCGCGGTCGCCCTGCCAACCGGCAAGCTCTTCCGCCTCAACCATCATCAGCGGGTCAATCAATACGATTATTTTTACGTCGAGGCTAAGCCCGGTCAAAAGATCGTCGTCAGCCTCGAAACCGGCGAAAAGGGCGTCGAGATCAAGGCCGACAACAGCTATGTCGAGAATCTCAACCCTTACGCCGCGATCTCGCTCCAAAGCCCCCAAAAAACCCAGATCCGAACTGAGAACATCATCGGCGGCAAAAATGACGCCCGCCAGATCATCTACCCAGTGCCCCTTGACGGTGCCGGCAAGTATTACATCCTGGTCGGCTCGGGTTACGATGCTCAGCATAAGGACCATCGCTTCAAGGTCGAGCTCGTCGAACTCTACGATGCCGGCAGCAAGCAAGACGCCGGCGATACCCGTGACACCGCACTGGCGGTTCAGCCCGGAACGATCAAGGGCTACGTCAACCCCAATGACGAAGTTGACACTTACCGGGTGCCACTCCCGGCCGGGATACTGAACCTGAAGGTCCGCCCCACCAACGAGAAGGTCCACATGTCGATGCAGCTTTACGACGCCGAAGGAGTTGAGGTGGTCCGAGGCTCGGCTCCCAACCCCGGAGCGGTGGCAAAGCTAGAAAATATCAATATCACCAAGGCTGGCGAGTACGTCCTTAAAGTCTCGGGCGGCATCGATCCTTCGGAAAGCGAGTATACGCTGGAGATCCTGACGGCCGGTGCGGCTCCGGCCACCGATGCCGGCGCGCCACCGGTGGCAAGCCCCGCGGTTCAGCCCCCGACGGTTCCGACCACCCCAGTGACTCCTCCGACCGCTCCGACGGTCAGCGCCGACCAACCGATCTCCAAGCCGGTGCCGATGCCCGGCGCGCCGATCGGCGTTGGCGCCGCCCCGACCAAGCAGGGCATGTGCCAGCTCTACAAACAACTTCCTTGGATGGAGAAACTGAAGTTTGGGGCCCTGGTCTCGGGCATCCCGCTCTTCGGCGGTTGGTTGATCGGCATGCTCTGGGGTTACTTGAAGGGCCGGGGCAGCGGCAAGCGCTGGGCCGCCCGTCAAGCGCTGAAGCAAAACGCCAACCCGCCACCGCCGCCGAAGTAAAAGACCTTTGCGCAAATAAAAAAGGCGGTCCTGAGGGACCGCCTTTTTTTGTCATCCTGAGGAGCAAAGCGACGAAGGATCTATGACCACCCAAGGTAGATGATCCGAATTGGGCAGTCGCAGATCCCTTGTGCCCGTAGTTCGGGTATTCGCTTCGCTCAGGATGACAGCTTAGAAACCGGGAACTTTGGTCGCCTTCTTCAGCAGGTGATAAGTTCCGATCCAGCCAAACACGATGACGACCAACAAGGACCACCACCAGGTCGAGGCCCAAGTGGTGTGGGAGTTGATCATCGTCCAGATCAAGGGCACCGACATATAGGTGTTTTGGCGAGAGCGAAGTCCGGCCAAGGCCACCACCTTGGGATCGGGGGCTTGGCCGTCGCGAACCGCGGTGATGATCTGCTTCTGCGAGGGCCAGATCCGGAACCACACGTTGAAGGCCATGATGGTGCCGAGCATCGCGCCGATATGGATGGTGTA
>JBIOXX010000124.1:0-3094 GCA_044869875.1 bacterium
TATCACCGGATGGAAGCGCTGATTCAAATGGCTCAAAGCGCCGGCCTGATGAGCGCGGAATTGAAGCCCAGCCATCTCATCGTCACCTTCATGGGCGCCATTTCCTTCTACTTCGCCTACTCCAACAGCCTCGAGGACATCTTCCACCGCCCGCCGCTCAGCCCCGAGATGCTGGCCGAGCGCAAGGATCAGGTCATGAAGCTATTTCACTTGGCACTGAAGCGGCCGGCTTGAGCTAGCGGGTCCGCAGTCGCTCCGAGACTTCCTGGAGCAAGGCCTTCCAAGACGAATCGCCGAAGTCGCGTTGGAGCAAGGGCACGAAGAGCCTTAAGAATCGATCCCAGAGCGCCGGCTCCAAGGAGAAGACCCGGTCGAGCAAGATGAAGGGACGGACTTCGCCGGCGGCTTCGGCCTGGGCCAGCCGCTTCGAAACCGCCTCGATCTCGGCTTCGGAAAATTCGAGATGCTTCAGCTCCACCGGCAAGCGCTTCAGCAAATAGAGGTGCCAATCGGTGGCTCCGAGTAGTTTGGCGTTGATCTCGACCTGCATCTGGGCCAAGCGCTCGACGTAGCGTTTTTCCTCGGGCGTCGAAGCCTCGTGGCCGCCCGGCGATTGGAGTCCCGCCGCCAACTCGGTCGACAATTCCCAAACCGGCAAAATCTTGAATCGGACCTCGGCTTCGGTCTGGGCCCGGAAGCTTCCCTTGGGCCCGGCCACCGCGCTGCCAACGATGCCGGTGACCAGGATGTTCAGCTTCTTCTCGCCGCGCTGCCGGAGCGCGATCAAGGTGTCGAGGATGAGATTGGCGGTGCCGGGCTTGAGATGGCCCAGCGGCTCGTCCCAGGTCTTCTTGGTGAAGGTCGTGTAGTAGCCGGCGTCGAGCCGCTCGCCGCTGGGCGAGCGCATGAAGTAGGCCCGGGTGCCCTGGGGATAGACCGCGATCTCGACGTCGCGGCTGACCAGGATGTCGGCCGCCTGCTGCATGGCGGCCCAGCCCTTGCCCTTCTCGCGGTTGATAAAGATCATACCGGCATTCTCGATCACCTTGCCCAAGCCGATCCAAGAGTAGATGAAGGGGTTGTCGATGAAGTGGTCCTTGGCCGCGATGAAGCGGGGCCGGAGGTGCCGGCCGTCGGATTTGTGAATCGAGCCCAGGGCGAAGAAGTTCAGCGCGAAGTCGAGGTAGCTCTTGTGATTGAAGAGCAGCAAGGTCTTGCCCTCGATCGGTGCGATCTCGCGGGCGCCGTCGATCTTGAGATGGCAGCGGAAGATCTGAGCCACCCGCGAGCCCCAGAGCCGGGCCAACCCGTCGAAGGCGTCGCGGCCGTATTCCGGCCCGACCCGCTTGAAGGCCATGATCGCCATTCGGGCCAGGGTGCTGGTCGCCAGCGCCGATTCGACGATCGGCCAACGCGAATGGATCGGCGGTTTGCCGCTGCGGTAGTCGGCATTTTGGAAATCGATCTCGCGCAGCCCTTCGACCGGAAAGGTCGGCGGCCAGGGACTCAGGCTTAGGTAGTAGAGATTGAAGAAGTCCTCGGGGTGGGTGTTGGAATGAACCCGGGCGATTTCGGCCAGCTTGAGCCGAACGCCGTCGCGATAGCGGATCGTGATGATGGCCAGCAAGTTATAGAAGACGATCAAGGACGAGGCGAGCAGGGTTTCTTGGCTGAGCGGCGACTCCTTCAACCAAAGCCAGACTACGATGCTGAGCAAAAGAATCGAGAGCAGCCGGTCGCGAAAAGGACCGAGAAGGTATTCCCAGCGACCGATCTTGATTAGAAAAGAGTTGAAGCTCACCGGGATCGATTTTTTCTTCGGCGCGAGCAAGGCGCGCAGCGGACGGCCGAGCAGCCTCAAAAAAGGCGTCAGATAGAAGAAGAGGGAAATCAGCGCGATCCAGGAGAGTAAGCCCATGAATTTCCGAGCCGTGTCATCCTGAGCGAAGCGAATACCCAAACTACGGGCACAAGGGATCTGCGACCACCTTGGTGGGTTTGAGATCCTTCGTCGCTTCGCTCCTCAGGATGACAATTTGCGATAACTTATTGATAACTCTAAAGATTTAACAGATTAGCGGAGATGGGCGGCGGGGTCAAGGCCTATAAAGAAAGAGGGCGTCCTGCGATGAGCGACGCCCCTTTCCTTCTTCTATCTTTCTAACAGGAGCGTGCCATTCAGCAGAGCCCCTTCGCGGATATTTTCGGTTCCTTGCGGATAAGGTTTCGACCTTCTCTCTCCACGCAACTTTTGGGAATTCCCCTCGATACTGTACACAGGTTTTCCTTCGTGGGGGATGGGCCTATTCCGTGCAAATCGGCATCACCACGCCTGGCTTATGGAGGCTTCTTTTATGCGTTTGCAGAAATATTTCGGTGCGGCCCTGGTCGCCCTAGTCCTTCCGCTCCTTCATGTTTCGCCGGCCTTTTCGGTCGTCGACAACACCACCTGCGAAGTTAAGAGCAACAGCGACAGCGCCGAGGACTTCAACTCGCTGCGCCGCAAGGTCGAGCAAGGCTTCAACCGCGACGAATTCCGGGCCTGCACCGACCTCATCAAGTTCAATAAGGGCACGGCGATGACCATCGCCTTGAGCGCGCCCATTCACTTCGACAGCGACACCGACCTCGATTGCACCGGCGACAGCCCGGCCTGCAACGACGGCATCGCCCTGATGCTCGACGGCACCGGCAACGGCGGCAAGGTGACCATCGACACCACCGGCCTGGCCGACGATAAGTGCGCGATCGAAGTGACCGCCAGCCGGGTGACCTTCCGCGGCTTCACCGTGAAGACCAAGCAAGGCCAAAAAGTCACCGGGATGAAGAATTCCGAGAACGCGGTCATCTGCGACAACGGCAACAACAATAATTTCGACGGGGTCGAGATCGAGACCGTCAGCGACGGCGGCGAAGTCTGCGGCAACGGCACCAAGGAAGGCAACGAAGAGTGCGACGACGGCAACACCGCCAGCGGCGACGGTTGCTCCTCGGCTTGCACCAGCGAGCCTGACGTCGACGGCGATGGCATTCCCGACGATCTCGATAATTGCAAAAACGACCACAACCCCGGCCAGGAAGACTGCGACACCGA
>JBIOXX010000125.1:0-3965 GCA_044869875.1 bacterium
TCGCGCGACCCTCTCCAAAGTCTCATCAAGCAGACCCGACTCTTCAGCTCGGCCAAGGATATTTTCAGGCCCGATGGCAGTGACGCCACTCCAGTCGATACTTGTAGCTACGTGACGATTTCGGGCAATGGGTCTTTCGGGGATGTCGAAGTTGGCCGGAGCGACACTCATAGTTTCTCAATCAGCAATCCCTGCGCCTGTCCAGTGACCGTTTATTTCGCGGGGCCGGGTGGCGGCTTTTCGGCTTCAACTTCCAGCATCAGCATTGGGGCTCAAGGCTCGAGCTCGTTCTCGGTCACCTTTCGTCCGACCTACGAAACTTATTATAGTAGCTCGATCAGCAGCAATCCGGCCGGCTCTGTTTCCCTCAGCGGTCGCGGTATCGTCCGCCGTTAAAGGATAATTTCCTTGAGTCGGTCCGAGCGGCTCCTGTACGCTCGGGACATGCTCCACCGGGACCTGCACCTCGATTTCAACGAAGCCTTCGCCCCCCAGCAAGCCTCCGGAATCAGCGAATCCGAGCTTGAGACGGTCACCGCCAATTTCGTTCAAGTCCACCGGGCCCTGACGGCGATGCATGAGATCGGGCAGGTCCAGTTCATGCATTTACCGCTGCTCGAAGAGGTCATCTCCCACATCGAAGAGCGGGCCGCCGAGCTGCGCCAGAATTTCGACACCATGGTCGTCCTCGGCATCGGCGGCTCGGGCCTTGGCGCCAAGGCGGTGGAAGAGGCGGTGCTCGGGCCGAGCTATGGGCCTCCGGCCGAGGGCGGCAAAAAGCTCTTCGTCCTCGACACGCTGGATCCCGATTGCCTGAGCCGGCTTTTCGCCTCGCTGGATCTCTCGCGCACCGTTTTCAACGTCGTCAGCAAGTCGGGCAACACCGTTGAGACGATGGCTCAATTCCTCCATTGCTGGGAGCTGCTCCGCCAGAAATTAGGCGCCGAGGCTTCGCGCAAGCATTGGATCATGACCACCGATCCCCAGAAAGGCGTGCTCCGCCAGATCGCCAACCAGGAAAACCTCGAGAGCTTCGACATCCTGCCCGGCGTCGGCGGGCGTTTCTCGGTGCTCTCGCCGGTGGGCCTCTTGCCCTCGGCCTTTCTGGGGGTCTCGATTCGGGAGCTGGTCGAAGGCGCGATTAGGATGATCAAGCGCTGCCAGCGCGAGGACCTCTGGACCAATCCGGCCGGGATGCTGGCGGTAGTGGCCTATCTCCTGGCCGAGAAGCATGGCCGGAAGCAGCTCGTGGTTTTCAATTACGCCGAGCGCTTCAATCGGACGGTGGAGTGGTTTCGCCAGCTTTGGGCCGAGAGCCTGGGCAAGCGCTACGATTTGGAAGGGAAGGAAGTGCGGGCCGGCATCACGCCGATCCATGCCAGCGGTCCCCGCGACCAGCATTCCCAAATGCAGCTCTACGTCGAAGGCCCGGCCGACAAGATGGTGATGCTTTGGTCGCAGGAGAAGTTCGACACCGATTTGAGCATTCCCAAGCTTTATCCCGAGATCGAGAGCCTCGGCTACCTCGGCGGGAAGACGATGAGCGAGATCCTCAACGCCGAGCTCTCGGCCACCGAAGCTTCGCTGAAGGAAGCCGGCGTGCCCAGCTTCAAGCTCAGCTTCTACGGCCCCGATCCCTACAGCTTGGGCCAGATCTTCTATCTCTTCGAGATCGCCACGGTCTATGCCGGCGGCTTGCTCGGCGTGAATCCCTACGACCAACCCGGCGTTGAGCTGGGCAAGAAATACCTCTACGGCCGTCTCGGCCGCCGCGGCGCCGAGGAATTCGGCGCGGTCTTGGCGCGGAAGCTGAAGAACAAAAGATATGTGATTTGATTTCCCGAGAGAAGCCTAGCCCCACCACACGCTGTGGCGCTTCTTCAGCGCCTCGGTCACCAAGTTCTGAATCGTCTGTCGAACTCTCTCGCTGATCCGGTGAATTTCGAGCTCGTCGTCGAGGATGTCCTTGCCGTAGCCGCTCAAGTCGATGGGCTTGCCGAAGTAGATCGACCACTTGGTCGGCAGAGGAAGGAAGCCGAGCGGGCCCAGCGCCGGCAAGGTCGGAGTGAAGGGCAGGTAGGGAATTCCCAGCGGCTTGGCCAGAAGCGAAGACTTGTAAAGGATCGGATGGATTTCCTCGGCACCGATCACCGCCACCGGGATGATCGGCGTGCCGGTCTTGATCGCCAACTTGACGAAGCCGCCGCGGCCGAAGCGCTGCAGGTGATAGCGCTGGGAATAATACTTACCGATGCCTTTCACGCCCTCGGGGAAGACCGCGACCAGCAGGTCGTTGTTGAGCAGCCGCTCGGCGTTCTCCTGCGAGGCCCGGACCCCGCCGATTCGGTACATATAGGTTCCGACGAAGGGCAGGTAGTAGACGAAGTCTTCGACCAGGAAGCGGACGTCGCGCTCGGCCGGGTGATCGTTGGTCACCGCCAACCGGATCATCGAGCCGTCCCAGGGCAGGGTGCCGGAGTGGTTGGAGACTAGCAGGCCCCGGCCGGTGCTGGGGATGTTTTCCAAGCCGTGGGTCGTGACCCGCCAGTACTTGTGATACATGAAATCGAAGAAGGGCTTGAGCATCTGCTCGAAGGCCGGATCGCGGCCGAAGGGATCGACTTCTTCCTCCAGGACGCTTGGATCGGTGAAGAAGGGTAGATGGCGCTTGAGAAAGCCCAAGCCTGGAATCCAGGACGTCAGTGCCGAGAGCAGCGAGGCCCCGGACTCGGCGCTCTTCTCGCCGACCGACGAATTCAACTTGTCGACGATCTCCTGGATCTGAGGCTCGACCCGCGATTGGAGGTTTTTCAGCTCCTTGTAGATTTTCTGCTGAGCGCCGTTTTTCGAAGTCTTGCGCGTTCCCAGCTCCTTCTCGATGACCTTCAGATGCTTGCCGAGCTCCTTTTCGAGATGGCCCAGGCGTTTGGCCAGGCCCCGGATCAGTTTTTCGACTTCGTGCTCGGCGGCGGCGCTGACGCCGGCCGGAGTTCCCGGCAAATAATAAAGGTTGTCGGCCGACGGAGAGCTGTTCTTCATGTCGTCATGACCTCCTCTTGCAGGCGAATGTTGCGGAGCCGCTGGGCGCCGACGAATTCGAGCAAGGTCTCCTTGCAGTTGTAGCGCGGCTGAAAGCCCATCAGGGCCTCGGCCCGCTCATAGGTCACCAGGCAGCTGTATTTCAGAAAATCGAGGTGGGTGGCCGGCGCCGGCGAGATGTCGAGAAACCAGAGGGTTTGGATCAGCGACTTCAAGCCCAGCAGGCTCAAGGGCAGGGGCATCTTGCCCATCAGCTTGATTCCGCGGGAGAGCGGGATGATGCCCTTGCTGGCGAGGTTGAAGATCCCGGGGCAATCCTTGCGGATGGCGAGCTGGAAAGCCTGGAAGAGATCGGCCTCATGGATGAATTGGACCAGCGGATCGTAGCCCAGCACCGTCGGGACGAAGGCTCTTTGAAGATATCGAGTCTTATAGCTTTGAATGGTTGGGCCGAGAATGGTCGCCGGCCGCAAAATTGTGACGACGCTGTCGGGATACTTGCGGGCGTATTTTTGGCACTGGCGCTCAGCGTCGATCTTGTCGGCGAGAAACTTGGTGGTCAGGCCGGCCCGCGGTGGCTGCTCTTCGGTGAGATAGGCCGGATTATCGGGAAAGGCGCCGTAGACGTCGGCGGTGGAGGCGAGGATGAGCTTGCGGACGCCGGCCTCGGCGGCGGCGTTGCAGACGTACATGCTGCCCACCGAAAGCAGCTCATGAGCCCAGGCCATGTTTCGGGGCGGCGTGATCGGCATCGCGGTGTGGACCAGGGTGTCGATGCCTTCTTTGGCCAGGATCTCGTAGAGCTGGACGTCGGCCAGGGTCTCGGTCAGGTCGATGCGGTAGAACTTGGTTTTCTTTAGGACCTCGGTCGGCTTGCGATAATCGAGGAAGACGACCTTGGAGAACTCCGGCGAATTTTCGAGCCA
>JBIOXX010000126.1:0-2069 GCA_044869875.1 bacterium
GGGCTGTCAATCAAGGAATCGGGTTCGGATAATTGTATTCTAAATTAGATTTAATAAATTTATTATAAAGTATAACTATATGAATTTATTTATTATTAATATAATATTGTATTCTAAATTTAAACAATATTGAATATTTACCCTTGGCGAAGTCTCGCCGCGGTGTTAAGCGCCAAAACATGGAGCGGATTCATTCCTATCTCGACTACCGTCAATTCTTGCGCGACCGCTTTCGCCAGCTCAAGAAATCGGGCAAAGCCACCCACCGCTCCCTTTCGAAAAAGGCCGGCTTTTCCTCGCCCAATTTTTTGAAGCTGGTGATGGAAGGCGAGCGCAACTTGAGCGAGCGCAGCATCGCCCAGGTCGCCGCGGCCTTCGACATGAACGAGCGCGAGCGCGAATTCTTCGTGGCGTTGGTCCGCTTTAACCAAGCCAAAGACTTGGAAGAAAAAGAAGCGCTCTACCAAGAGCTTAAGCTGCGCCGCCCCGACCTTTCGCTACAACGCTTGGAACATTCTCAATTCGAATACCTCAAGGATTGGCACACCGTCGCCATCCGCGAAATGGTCGCGCTCGAGGGTTTCCGCGAAGACCCCGATTGGATCGCCGAGCGGCTCGGCAAGCGAGTCAGCTCGGCCCAAGTGAAGCGCTCGCTGAAATTGCTGGCTCGTCTCGGCTTGCTGGGACGCGATGCCAAAAGCCGCTTGATTTCAAACCAAGCGCCGCTCAGCTCCGGCGACGAGGTCAGCTCGCTCGCCGCCTACAGCTTCCACCAGGGCATGCTCGACCAAGCCAAGCGGGCTTTGCGCGAAACGCCGGCCGAGAAACGGGACGTCTCTTCGGTGACTCTGGCGGTCAGCGCCGAGACGCTGAAAAAAGTGAAACGAAAGATTCAAGCTTTCCGAAAGGAAATCCTAGCCATGTCGCAGGGGGACGGAAAGGCCGAGGCCATCTACCAAATGAACATTCAGCTCTTCAACTTGTCGGAGCCGCTATGAAACGTTTCCTCGCGAAGGCCTCGCGCCTAGCTTTCCTCATGCTGACCATGGCGGCGCTCCACGGTTGCGGCCACGGCGGCACCGAGGTCGGCAATCCGCCGGGCCCCCAAGTGCCCAGTGCCGGCGCGCCCGATGACGTCGAGAACGCTCCCTCGCCGCCTTCGCCGACGCCTTCACCGGGAGCCAACCTGATTTTCGAAGAGCCGGGTGACGAAAACGAAATCGCCTTAAACCCTGAGGAGACCGAATCATGAAATTCCGCATCGTCCTATCCCTTAGCTGCCTCGTGCTCAGCGCTTGTTCCGGCGGCTCGGCCCCAGCGCCGACCAGCAAAGTGCTGGGCCGCTTCCAACGCGCCAATGACTGCGCCGAATTAAAATCTTACGTCCAAGGCTACGTCGACCGGGCCCGGGAATTTTCAGAGCGGGTCGTACCGGTCTCTCCTGCCATCCCCGCAGCCGAACCTTCCCAGGCTAGCCCGGGAACTGCCGAGGACGCGGCAACCACGCCAACCGCCGGCACCGTCATCCAAAGCGATCTCGCCTTCG
The DNA here is from genome assembly GCA_044869875.1 of bacterium. Taxonomy (GTDB): domain Bacteria; phylum UBA10199; class UBA10199; order DSSB01; family DSSB01; genus DATEDP01. Next base: position 1,547 of record JBIOXX010000126.1, read on the forward strand.
CCGATTCGGCCCGAGGTTTGCTCTACGTTTTTTCGGCCAAGAATTTGAAAATCCTCAAGGCCTCGCCGGCCGCCGACGCTCAAGTCCTGGGGCAAATCACCCTCGATTTTCCGCCTCAGGAATTAGTCAGCCTCAAAGTCGGCGCTAAGGATTACGCGGTGGTCTTCGGCGGCCAAGACTATTACGGCGGCGGCCCGCTGCCCGCCGCCGAACCGGCCATCTTTCCCGCTCCCGGCGAGGAAAAATCGGTCCTGGCGGTCTTGGACGTGAGCGACCCGACCCTGCCCAAGAAGCTCCTGCAAGAAACGGCGCCGGGCCGCTTCCTCGAGGCCCGGGCCTTGATTGAAGCCGGCAAGGTCGCCTGGGTCAGCGTGCGCTGGCTCTACCTCGGCGAGGGCATCGACGACGCCGACCTTTTCCCTCAAAAAACCGCATTGCGCGACGGCGCCGCCAACCAACTGCCGCTGAGCGCCTGCGAGGACACCCTGCTCTACCAAAACGAAAGCCTTAACGCCGACTACGC